>CABMPS010000117.1 GCA_902388545.1 uncultured Collinsella sp. | reverse complement strand
AACGGTAGGTTCATATATATGAACCTACCGTTCGCTTTGTTTTTGGACGACGATTACGCTGGATGACTTTTGGTTTGCAAGAAAGGAACGACCATGAGGTGGACTACTGTTCGAGCGCTTTGCCGCCGCCTGACCATTGCCGCGGTGACCCTCACCATGGTGACGGGCTCGTGGCCTGTGGGCGCGTTTGCTGAGGTGCTCACCACCGATAGCACCTTTGTGCAGACGGATGTCGACCAAGTAGACGCCGCCGACCCCGCCGACGCCGCGCCCGATGCCGATGCCGCCGATCACGCGCCCGATGCCGGCGCTGCCGACCCCACAGCGCCCGATACCGGTGACACCCCTACGCCCCCGGCCTCCGAGATTGCATCGGCGGCGGGCCTGACGGGTGCCGGACAGACCGAGAGCACACCTGCGGGTACGCTTGCCACCGATCTTGTCGAGGGCAAGGAGCTCGCCGAGCAGCAAAAGCAAGAGGAGGCTTCCGGCACCGAGGCGACCTGGAACGAAGAACTTGAACTCTGGGCAACCTCGAAGGGCGCCATGGGCGTAAAGGACGAATACGACGATGGCTACGTGGCCGGCGAGCAGACCCCTGCGCAGTACTACTTCTCGATCGATAGCCTCACCAACGAAATTTCTATCGAGTATGGCGACGCGGGCATTACCACGTTGGAGGTGCCCTCGACCATCGACGACAAAAATGTCGTAAGCCTTACGGGTATGGGAAGCGCTGCGCTCACATCGATCACCTTCGCTTCGAATTCGCATGTCCGCTCGGTTGGCGGCTTGGGCGGCAGCAGCATCAAAGAGATCGCACTGCCCGATTCGGTCGAGGAGTTGGGCTGGAATGCGTTTACCGGAAGCAAGACACTTCAGACGGTGACCTGGCCCAACAACGCGGCCTTTACCACGATTCCCGAGCGGGCCTTTGAGGGCTGCGAACAGCTTGACGACAATGTGGTGGCAACGCTGCCACCTTCGGTTACGACTATCGACTATCGTGCCTTCGCCAATTGCGGCGTGCCGCAGTTCTATGTCTCGGATACAACGGTACTCACCTTTACGCAGATCAATGTGCCGGGCACGGTGGAGCGCATCGGGCACTATGCATTTTGTGGGTGCTCCTTTGTGTCGTCGGTGACGATTGGCGATGGTGTCAAATCTATCGGGGCGCTCGCGTTCGCCTCTCTTGATCCTGCGATTGCCGGCAAAGAGATTGTGCTACCCAAAAGCGTGGAAATGATAGAGTGGGGAGCTTTTGAGAACACGAGATACGGAAACGAGACGAACCATAATGCCGTTGCCCTGCGCGTGATGAACCCCGATCTTCAGTTTGGTGAGGCGGGCTATCCGGGCGACTATAATGAGCGCGTGACAATCGATGGCGTAACGTATGCGATTCCCTTTAGTGAAGGCCAGACCATCTATGCCTATGCGACCGATTCGGCTGGCAACCCCTCGATGGTCAAAAAGCTTGCCGATGCCGTGGCCGATCGCAAGGACTCCGTCGATTCCTCGAAGCCTGCTTACACGTTTGAGTGGATGGGCGAGGCGGCCCAGGTGACGGGCAAACTTCCCCAGAGCGCGACGGCTACACTCGTGCAGGCGGGGCAGTCCACGCCGCTGGCGGTTGGCGATGACGGCAGCTTTACAGCGGACGCTCTCTCCAAGACAGCAGCCACCCTGCGCATTTCGCTCAGCGGTTACTATGACATGGTGCTGGCGCGCCCGGGCGACCAGATGACGGGCACATGGAATATCGGAGAGATTAAGGCGGAGGACTTTACCAAGATTCCGGCCTCGCGCGCGATTGAGCTCAACGTGGGCTATCTTGAACCGATTGTGGGCCAGGATAAGACCGAACGCATTGAGCTCGATAGTCTCGATAAGATCGATCTGACGGTGAAGAGCGGCGGCAAGACGCTTAAGCCTGCCAAGGGTGACAAAGAAAACGACTTCCGTATCCAGGGCACAGCACTTGTGGTGTCGCAGGCCATTGCCGACGCGGACCAGGATCTGGAGATAACGCTCGAGCCCAAAGACAGCCTCAGGCTGGGTGGGGCGACGGCGACGGTGAAGCCTTCGGCCGGCAAGGTCGATATCGACTTGAAGCCCTGGGGTACGGCGACAGTCACGACCAAGGGCGACTACCAGGGCGCCAACCGCGTGCTGGTGTTCCGTACGTCCGACGGCAAGCTAGTTGCCGACGGTGTCACCTGTCTGATGGGTTACGAAGACGATGGCACCACGCCTATCATGAAGGCCGAGACGCCGCGCCTTAAGGCCGGTTCTTACACCATCGTTGCCTTTAACAAGACGAGCTACGACATCCAAGCGACGAGCTATTCCACGTTTAGCCGCCTAGGGCTGACCGTGGGTAAGCATATCGCGCAAAAGCAGGTGAAGATTGAGGACGGCAAACAGCTCGACGTGACGCTCGACGTCCCCACGTTTGACGTGGAGACGTATCGTGCCGAGCGTGGGCTGACGGCGGGCTCGGTTATCGCTGATTCGTCCGCGGTCGTTGGCGTGGAGACCGAGCTGCGCATTCATTACGAGCTCAAGGACAGCCAGGCTGCCAAGATTGAGATTCCGCTGGCCAAGGATGCCGTCGAGGATGTGTCCGCTGGCTCTCGCGACCCCGGCGATAGCTCCCATACATGGTGGACTGACGCGACGTGGGAGGGCGATAACCTCGTTCTCAATATGAAGAAGGGCATGGGCGCCGATGTGTTTGTGCGCTTTAAGCCTAAGGCCGCAGGCATCTATGCCATCTCGCCGCTTATTACGCTGGGCGAGGTGACATTGCCGCTGGGAAGCACCACACTCGAGGTTAGCGGATCGCGCATCGAGGTCGACAACACCGACGTTCACAGCCTGCTGGGCAATGTGGCCTACGTTTATGCGGCGCCGGGCAAGAGCGTGCAGCTCACCGTGGGGACGGGCTCGTCGGCTGCAAAGTACACCGGCAAGACCAATAAACTCGGCCGTGCCAAGATTGAATACGAGCTGCCGCAGGATACGCTTGCCGCCGAGCGCGTGACGCTCGAGGCGCGCGTGGGCTCGACCGATGTTGCCGCCGCTGCTGCCGAGGTAACGGCTCGCAATTATGTGCGCTATGTTCCGGGTGCTTCGGTCTGGAACTTTGATGTGACGTATCGTGGCGGTACGCAAAACCTGGTCAAGGACGGCAAGGACACCGGCAAGAGCCTGTGGACCTTCCATCATCTGCCACAAAAGAAGAACGCCTACTGGACCTTTGACATCACGCTTGAGGTGGGAAACGAAGAGGCCGCCGACACGCTCGACCTGTACGTGGACTGCGTGGATGGCAAGACGGTGACGATTCCTCTGACTCAAAAGTCGCGCGAGGGCACCCGTGTGCGCTATGTGGCGGAGTATGTGGACGAGGGTTACCTTAAGCTGCTCGACGAGTTTAACAAGGCGAATGACTCGACCTATGTGAACTGCGGAAACTTTGAGCAGATCTTTATGCCGCAGACCTACCGCATCTCCAATGCTCAGCTTATGACCATGCTGAGTTTTGACGCCAACGCTTCGGCCAAAAAGCATTCCGCCGCGGCCGAGGAGCGCCAGCAGGAGTTCTCGAATGCCGTGCAGCAGTGGCACGAGTATATGATGGATAACTCTTTTAACGATGTCGACGAGGCCTTTAACGATGCGATTGACCAGATGGTCGCCGATGCGCTTGCCGAGGAAGAGAAGGGCGGTAAAGAGGACGAAGCCCAAGGTGGAGCTGCCCGCAAGGCTCGTCGCGCCCCCGCCGCCAGCGACGGCGAGGGTGATGATGCTGGCAACGACGAGGCCGCGCAGTTTGCCGCCGAGCTTAAGGCTGCGGTTGGCGGCTCGTCGGCGCTGCTGACCAAGCAGGGCGACAGCTATGGCGTCAACGTGGACAAGATGATCTTTGAGGACGCGTACGGCACCGGTGAGGATTGGTACCAGGAACTCGCGTCGGCTCAGGGTGCAAGCGCTGCGGATGCGGCGGCCATCAAGGAACTTGTCGACCATGCGTCGCGAGCGGAGTTTATTGCCCAGCAGGCCGAGGATCTGGTGGGCCAGTCGATGGGTATCGGCCAGCTCAACCAATACGGAAGCTGGAATGACGCAACCGCTGCGGCGCTCAACAAGTGTGCGGGCATTAAGGCCAGCGAGTACAACGGCCAGTCGACGAGCGGGTTTAACGATTTGGGCCAGGCGCTCGGCAGCTCGCTGAGCTACAAGGCGGCTGACGACGATACCGTCAAGGGCTTTAAGGTCGCCGCGCCCGATGGCGACGAGACCGCTTACATTGAGTCGGAGTTTATCGAGAACTCCAATAACAACAAGAACCAGGCGCTGCTGTTTAACTCAATCGCCATGCAATGCGACATTTTGGACAATCTGTACGATAACTGGAACGTAGTCCACAGCCTCAATAACTCTACGATTCGCGGTTGGCTTATGGCTTGGAAGCGCAACGGTGACGTCAGCGCCCACATGAAGCTCATCCGCACGATCCGTTCGCTCAAAAGCTACAAGATCGAGTGTGAGATGTTCGGCCAGGTCTTTAAGCCCGATGCGTGGAAGGCGGCCGGCCAGGCGTTTCCCGCGGCGACCCAGGGCATCGGCATCTTTACCGGCATTTACGGCGTGAACGATGCCAGCAAGAACTGGGAGAACGTGAACGTCCGTATGCAGAAGGTGAAGGGCGAGCGCGAGGGCTATGAGCTTCAGCATACGCGCTTGCTTGCCAAGCCCGAGAAGACCGAGGACGACTGGAAGTGCATTTACGCGCTGCGCGACGCCATGGAGAAGGCGCGTGCGTTTGAGGATCTGCTGTATCGCCAGCTCTGCCACGATAGCACCGATGTGGCGGTGGGCTCCATTATGACAATCGCCGGCGTGCTGACGGCCGGTTCGGCGGGTACCGTGGTGGGCGCTGCCTATGACGCGGCTTCGACGAGTGTGGGCTCGGAGCGCGCGATTAAGCTGACCAATGCCGAGTGCGCCTACGATGTCGCCTGTGAGCAGGTGGAGCGCGCGTGCCAGAATCGTATTACGGTCAACTGGGGTGAGCTGACCGATGCCGAGGTCTACAAGGCCAACAAGGACGGCTTGATCTCGGACGAGAAGATGCAGTCGATCTTCGAGGCGCGTTATCGCAATGTGGCTGCCAAGGCTGCACCCGACCCTGCGGGCGTGGTGTACGAGGGCCTGTTGTCCAATACGGTCGAGGGCGCAACGGTTGAGCTGTGGAGCGCCGACGATGCCGCCGGTACCAATGCAGTGCGTTGGGATGCCGAGGAGTATGAGCAGGACAATCCGCTTGCAACGGGTGCGGACGGTGCATACAACTGGAATACGCCGACCGGATGGTATCAGGTGCGCGTGACCAAGGACGGGTATGAGGAGGCGCGTTCGGCTTGGCTGCGCGTGCCGCCGATTCAGACCGAGGTGAACATTGGCTTGGTGTCGACGGCGGCGCCCGAGGTGGCTTCGGCCCATGCCTATACCGATTGCGTCGAGGTTGAGTTTACGCAGTATATGGATGCGAGCGACGATGCCCTGGTCGCATTGTGCGCGCAGGGCTTGGGCGACGTGACGTATACGTGGCTCGACAAGCAGGACGATCCCAATGGCAAGCCGTTGTCGCGCGTGCTGCGCATTCGCTATGCCGATGCGCGTGAGGCGGGCTCGACGGTGTCGTTTGAGCTCGACGGTGCTCGCAACTACGCCGGCAAGGCCATGGCGCGCTGGGCAAGTGGCGAGCTTGTCGTGGGCGTTCGTGCCGACAAGCTCAAGCTCAACGTGGAACAAGCTGTGACCATGCTTGAGGGCGGCGACTTTGAGCTGGTGGCACACGTGACCGATAAGGCGGGCAAGCCGTTTGCGGGCGCCAAGGCTAGTGTTGGGCTGGAGTCTACGGCTATCTGCTCCGTTGATGCTGCTCAGGCTGTGACGGGCGAGGATGGCGCGGCGACGTTTGTGCTGCATGGTGCTCTGCCCGGTTTGACGACGTTGACGGCGGCGGTGGACGGCACGGCGCTGTCCAAGCAGGTCGACGTGCGCGTGTCTGCCGAGGCAGTGCGACCGGTGCGACCGGTGGCGACGATTGGTGCGACGACGTTTGGTGCATGGTCGCCCAAGGAGAACTACATTACGGTGCCCAAGGGCACGAAGCTGGAGCTTTCGGCCGAGGATGGCACGACCATTTGGTATACCACCAACG
>CABMPS010000116.1 GCA_902388545.1 uncultured Collinsella sp. | reverse complement strand
AGACGGGCGATAACTCAAATATCGGCTTTTGGACGCTTGTGATCGTGTAGTTGTGAACGTAAAGAGGAACGTCCGAGTTTGGATTTTCCCTGCTCGGCACCTTCATGAGTAGCGTTTGGTTGTCCTGAACCGTCACCACAATCTTGTACACGGCTGGGTCGTACGTGATGTCGAGATCATTGCCAGCATTTTCGACCAAGTAGTATGTAATCTTGTTAGCCTCAACAGTCTTATCAATGAACTGTTCGCCAAGGTCAAAGGTGATGTTACCGTCCGCATCATTCTTGGCGGTTCCGACCAAGGTGCAGCCGCCACTGTTGAATGTCTTGTCATTCCAAGAGGGCTCCGTCGCGCCATCCGAATCCTTACGGTAGACCGAGAAGGAGAACTGGTCTTTGGCGAGCGCTATGCTTTCCTCGGTCTGCTTATTTTTCATTTTCAGCGCCTTGGTTGCCTTCAGCTTAAGGCTCGGATAGACATACGTATCCGC
Organism: uncultured Collinsella sp.; assembly: GCA_902388545.1. GTDB lineage: Bacteria > Actinomycetota > Coriobacteriia > Coriobacteriales > Coriobacteriaceae > Collinsella. The sequence continues at coordinate 5,946 of CABMPS010000116.1, read as the reverse complement.
AGGCACGCCCAAGTACAGGTCGCCGTTCGACATGATGCCGCCGCCATGGTTCCAGGAATAATTGCCCGTGATGAACGTTGTCGCAACTTTTTGCGCATTGATCGCGGCTTCGTCTTGAGCTGTAACACCCGAGCTCAGGCCGATGCTGTTATATACCTGCACGCCACCGTTAGCGGGGATAGTAATGGCTTGCGTAAGCTCTTTACTTCCCGAGTATTCGGCGTCACCGCCGCCAAGCATTTTGCCAATCACCGCCGCGATCGGGGTCTTATGACCCTCCGCCGCAAGGAAGAAGTCCGCGTGGCCGTTTTCGCGAAAGAAAGAACTATTGTAGGCGTCAGTATCCTGGTTCTTTTTTTGGACAAGGCCTTCGTAGCCACCAGCGGATAGGTGAGGGGTGCCATCGTTGCCTCTATTGTTTTCAGGATCATAGTCATTTGCACCCTGCTGGTTTAGAGCAGACGTATTGCCAAAAATTGCCGTGCCGTCGGTATTCGTCACCAAGGTCTTACCCGTCGGGCAAACCGCAACGCCGCCACCGTAGCCACCGGCCTCATTGCTGCTTATATAGGAGTTATAGACAAATAGCCTGCCCGCATTAGATGCGGTATCCGAATCGCCCTGGACAAAGATACCGCCTCCGCCCCAGTCAAAGCGAGACATGCAGGAGTTATTAGTGATATAGACTGGAGTAGATTTTGACGCACCTTCTATCATCGCGTCAACCATCTGGCCCACGCGAATGCCAGCACCCTCGGAACGGTTGCTCACGTTTGCGGCAATAGTTCCCCCCGTAATGTTGAGCCATGCCATTGTCTCGCGAGAACTCGCCCCGTGTCGATCGACATCGGTAATGTAAACGCCACCGCCAGCTTCCTGAGAATAGTTACCCGTAATCTGGCCGCCCGAAATGGTGACATGAGTACCGTTTTTAGCGGCAAGTCCAGCACCGCCATGATCGCCATAACCATCCTTGCCACAGAACTTGGCATATTTATTGTTAGTGATGTAGCCGCCGGAAACAGTAACGCTGCCGCCCGAAGCCATGATGCCGCCGCCGAAACCAGCACCAGAAGGAAGCGTGCTGTTGCCGGAGATTACGCCATTAGTCATGGTGACCGTGGAGTCTTTAGCATACACACCGCCGCCACTAGGAGCACTGTTGCCAGCAATTACGCCACCGGTCAAATTAAGGGTCGAGGCATCACCTTTCTCGTTGGACACCATAATGCCCGCGCCCGCACCCGAGCTAGAAGCGCCACACACGTAGCCGCCGCTCATGTTGACGGCAGAGCCGTTCTCGGCATAGATGAGGTTGCCGACGTTGCAATTATCCTTTTGGGTAAGTACGCCACTGTCGAGATTAAACGTACCGCCCGCATAAACGTTGATGAGCCTCATCGTGGAGCCGGCAGCGGTACCCACGATGGCACCGTTGATGCTGACCTCGTGCCTATAGAGAGTCTCGGTTGTCCCCGTACCGTTCGGCGTCGATTCGGTCACGTAATACGTGAGCTTGGTCGGAATGCCAGAGCTGGTGTCGTACTCCATCGAGGCGACTCGCCCATTATTATCGCCATTCTGAACCGACTTTTGATCCTGCCCTTGGCTAGAATCTTTAAGGGTAAGCGTCGCGCTATTGGCGATGTTGAAGAGCGGCTTGGTTGAATTGTCACCCGAATGCGTGATTTTACAGCCGTTTAAGTTCAGCGTTATTTTAATGCCGCTGTTAAGTGTGATTTCGCCAGCATAGTCAATATCAGCTGTAAGCTTAAAACTGGCTGCTTGATTTTCCCCAACGCTTAGAAGCTTTGCTCGCAAATCTTCGGCATTATTAATATCTGTAGTTGCCTCTTCGCTCTCCACAGCCTCCTCGGCTGACAAGACAGCGTTAGCGTCCATCGCTTCATTATCTTCTGCCTGGGACTTGTCCTTGGACTGCTCCTCCGACTGGGTATCGTCGTCGCCGGTCTCAGCATCATCGCTATTCTGGTTTTCGGCATCCCCGTTGGCAGTGTTGTCTACGCCAGTAGACTCACCTGAGGAACCCCCCCCCATCACAGTTTCCTCGGCAGAAACTGCCTGGGCATCGTTGGCAATGGCCTGCGAGATCGGGGGCATGACGAGCGACAGTACCAGGCTCAAAACGGAGGCTCCGCACAAAACGCCTGCCAGTATACGGCGCGTCACTTTTTTACTCTGCTTAGATTTGTCTGAATTCGCTTTCATCGATGTCTCCTCCCCAAGAGACCGCGATCTTGCTCTTTCACCATCAAACGTATCTGCGCAATCTGTAATTGCGCTCGTTTAGTAATGCAATTATAACGATTGTTTAAACATCTGAGCAACAAAACCGACATTTTTGTAGCGAGTTCTCAATTCTCTTGACATTTGCTCAGATTTACCTTCGTTTATTCGCTATCTATTATTTGTTTCTGCTGGTAATTTAGTTGCCTATTATTTTTTAATGGCATTAGATTTATTTGCACAACATTTTGCTCAAGAGCAAACATCCTGTGAACGGTCGAAAATCGACCGTGAGCGGTAGGTCATTAACCGGGATGAATATCCTACCAAATTGATGAGAATATCTTTAACCCATCGGTAGTTAGAAGCGTGATGTTCAGACAACAATATTTGAATTTTCGCACAGATTTTAGGTATCAATTCGCCCAAATCGCCTGAGGCCACCGCAAAAAGAGCCTGCCCCCTTCTGCGGTGGTTCTCCCCCAGCGCTACAGCAGATGTTCCTCGATAAAGATCGCGATGCCGTCTTTGTCGTTGCTGGCGGTTACAAAATCGGCGGCGGCACGGGTGGCGTCGCTGCCATTTGCCATGGCCACCCCCACGCCGGCGTCAGCCACCATGCAGGTGTCGTTGTCCGCATCGCCAAACACGCAGATGTTCTGGAGCTCCATGTCGTTGAGCTCTGCCACGCGCACAAGGCCGCGCGTCTTGGACACGCGCGGATCCATGAACTCGTAGAGCCGCTGCGTGGTTTGCAGAGCCGCCGCCTTAACAGTGTTATCGGCAAACGTCGACGCCCGCTCAATCACCCGCGGCATTACCTCGGGTGCCATGGTAAACATCACCTTGGGCTGCGGCTCGCGCAAAAACTCGGCAAAATCGACCACCTGGTAGGGCACGCCGTCGACGCGCGACAGGTGCTCGACGCACGCGTTGCTCTCGGGCACGTAGAACACGCCGTCTCGGGGGCAGACGGGCGTTGCCGGAAGGTCCGCCATGTGCTTGCAGATGCGCGCGATGGTCTCGCCCGGCAGTGGATAGCTCAGCTCGTTGATGTCGTGCGCGCGGTCGATGACCTCGGCGCCGCCGCAACCCACGAGCACGTCCACCAGGCCTTCGATGCCCCAGAGCTCGTACATGGCCTCGGTCGCGTGGGCGTCGCGCCCGGTGCACAGGCCAAAGAGCACGCCGCGCTCGCGCAGGGCGCGGATCGCCGCCACGGTGCGCGGGGACACCGTGTGCTGGCTCGTGAGCAGCGTACCGTCGATATCGCAGAACACGGCTTTGATGTGGCTGAAGGTGGTGTCCATGGGGGCCTTTCTGGGTCGTGCGGCGGTGTGGGGTGCATTCGTGAACGGCGTACATGGTATACCAAGGCACAGGCGCGGCCCGTCAAAGCAAAAACCACCACAAAGGTGCCTGGCCCCTTTGTGGTGATCGCGGCGTCTACGAGCCAAACCATCACAACATTCGACGTTTTTCGGCAAAATCGCGGTTTTCATCGAATGTTGTGATGGTTTTACTGCCTTACGGCACGTTCCAAGTAATTGCGCCCAAACAGCAGCAGCGCCGCGGGAACCGCCGTCACGACCATGCCTGCCCCCACGAGTGTCCGTTGTACGCCAAATGTCGCCGCCAGCCACGGGGCAATCGCCAGCGGCGCCACGCCGGCGAACATATTGCCAAAGCCCATGACCGAGTTCACACGGCCGAGTTGCTCGAGCGGCGCCGTCGTTTGCACGATGGTGTTGTGGAGCGGATTGACGACACCCCAGGCTATGCCCAGGGCGATCTGGCCGACGAGGGCCACGCCCACGTACGGCGTCCCCACATAGAGCAGACTTCCCAGGCCCACGGACATAAGCGCCACAAGCAGCGTTTTAAGGTTGACCAGGTGCGCCGGCAAGCGGAGCGCGAGCACGGCACCCAGCACCGCGCCCACGCCCGAAGCAGACGAGAGCCAGCCCATCCACTCAACGCCGACATGCAGGACATCGCGATAGAAGAACGACTCGAGCGGGTCGAAGGCTCCATAGCCAAAGTTCGAAAGAAAAATGATGCAAAACAGCAGGGCGAGAACGCTGTTGGTAAAGACCGTCTTGATGCTGGTCGCGAAGGTGACGCGGGAGGATGCGCTGGAGTTGGGGCTTTGCCCGACCTTGTCCGATGTGATGTCACCAGCCGCGGGCTCGTCTTCGTACCCGGCCGCCTGACCCGCCCGTGGCTTAAAGCCCCAGCCGGCGATGAGCGCCAGCACGGTAAAGAGCATCATGAGCACAAACACCGCGCGCGACGACGCAGCCGCCGCGACAAAGCCACCCAACGTGGGTCCGACGATAATACTCACGTTTGAGAACATGGCGATGGCGGAGTTGATGTCTTTGAGCTCGACAGGATCGTCGGTGAGGTAGGCCGGATAGGACGTGGCAATGGGCTGGGCGAATCCCATCGTAAGGCCTAAGAACACCGCGCCGAGCAGGACGATGCCGGTCGCGCTACCAAAAGCGATGATCGCCGTGCCAGTTGCGAGCGCGCCGACGATGCTCAGCAAGAAATGGCGGCGCGGACCCCAGACGTCGAGCGCAGCGCCGCCCGCAAAGGATCCCAGGATCACGAAAACGTTCATAAACAGAACGGCCAGCGATGTCGCGACGACCGAGGCATCGTCCGCATAGGTGAGCGTTCCGATGACGCCGATAAAATAACTGGTCTGAAACCCGGTGTAGATGAGAAAGCGCATCGCCACCAAGCGCTTGGCCTGCACGGACAGCAATGATTGAGGCTTTGAGAAAAGAGAGGCGAGCATGGAGACTCCTTGTTTCATACGAATGCGGACGGCGGGCATTCGCCACCGTCTGTCAAATCAATCTATCCGCATGATACATTAAGGACGCATCAAGCCCCTTCTCTCCGTTTTTCGCCCGTCATGAACTACTTGGTAGAGTGTAAGGCATGTCCCACACATCTACTAAAGCAAAATCCACCACAAAGGTGCCTGGCCCCTTTGTGGTGGAAATGACGTTTGCCCAGATAAAACCTGCCAAAACAAACCTGTCCCTTTTTGGCATGTTATGGCAGCGCAGCGAGCCGGTTCCAAGTGCCCCAGGTCGCCCCGAAAGAGGAGCGACGCGTACTTTGGTACGCGAGCGACGGCTTGAGGGGCGAGATGGGGTGCTTGGGGCCGGCGCAGCGTCGACCCCTAAAGATGATCTTGGATAAGATCGCAGATGGCTCGGGCGTCGTTGATGTTGATGGCTCGGGTCGCAAAGCCGGCGTCGAAGGCCTGGCGTGCCAGGGCCTCGTTGCAGGCAAGGGCCAGCGTGTGACCGTCGACCAGGTCGAGTGAGCTCTTGCCGCGCAGACGGTCGACACCGGAGCGCGCGACCACGATGTTGTCGAAGCCCTCGGTCTTGTAGCCCTCAATGATCACCACGTCGACATCGTTGTAGCGCGACAGCAGCTCGCGCGCGGGCATCTCGTCCTCCTCGCGCGTGTCGGCGTACTCCGCCCAACGCGTGGCGCAGATGAGGCCCACATGCTTGGATCCGGCTTGGTGATGGCGCCAGGTGTCCTTAGCGGGTACATCGATATCAAAGCCGTGATGCCCGTGATGCTTGAGCGAACCCACGCGCAGACCGCGGCGGGTGAGCTCGGCAATGACCTTCTCGACGAGCGTGGTCTTGCCCGAGTTCTGGTAGC
>CABMPS010000115.1 GCA_902388545.1 uncultured Collinsella sp. | reverse complement strand
GACCATGGCCGGCCTCTCCGGTACCCGCATCCACGAGTAGTCTCTACTCTGTTGCCTCTCTCGTGGGCGCCAGGCAAAGCGCCCACAAACTAGCCTCTCTTCATGAGCCCCGCGGTCCGCTCCGACTGCGGGGCTTTTGCTATTGAGGTCGCTGTTCATGGGTGGTCATTGGGGACAGACTTAAATGAGTGGTCGCCCAATGACCACTCATTTAAGTCTGTCCTCAATGACAAGATCCGATCCAATTAGATGCTCAGGTCATGGGATGCCTGAAACCAGACGATGACTCCGAGAATCCTGATTCGGCGTTTGTCCAGCACAATATCCGGTTCCGATGTGCGATATGAGTAGGATGACAGCATCACTGTGTTCGTGCCGGTGCTATACCGCCGTATGACCATTCTGGAATTATCGGCCAAGGCGATGACGGAGCATCCGTTCCAGGGTTTCAGGTTGGGATCCACCAGGAGAAGGGATCCTATCGGATAGCATTTGGACATGGCAGATGTGTCCATTTGAACAAAAAAGCACCCGCGATGGTTTTTGAATACGGATGAGGGGAGCGCCGTTGTTCCGGTCTGCTTAAGTCCCGTTCTGCCTCCATTCATCTGGATTTTAAATACATCGCAAAGGGAGTCAGTAGTAGTTTCCTTGGATTTCCGCTTCTGCCCCTCGTAGTCGAGCTTTGCGGCAAGCCCTGCGGTTTCAGATGTGAGATCGTCGAGCGGCAGATTGAATTTCGATACGATCTCGAGCAATGTTGACCGGCGGATGGCATAGCGGTCCTTTTCCCAACGGCATACCGTTTCTTTGGAGACGCCGATGAGTGCCGCGAACTCCTCTTGCGTGAGCTGCTCGCGCTTGCGAAGAGCCTTTATGTTTTGACCCGTTCCCATGTTATGAAGCGCGGACGAGGGGAAGGCAGAGGCAGCTGGGGCCGCCAAAGCCGTTTGTCAGCTCAAAGATAGAGATGGGCACAAGTTCAATGCCCGCCTGCTCCAGTGCTTTGTTAGTCTCGGCGTTCTCTTCGTATACGCAGACCTTGCCGGGCTCCAGGGAAAGGGTGCTTATGGCATTGTTGGTTCTTTCGACCTCCGCCGCTCCGGGATTTGAACCGCCGCAAGGGATGAATTGCAGCGAGCTTGAACCCAGGGCTAATCTCAAGGCTTCTTTCAGCCCACCTTCGACATGGCGCGCCCGGGTTGTTCTTTCCGATCTGCCCCGTGTAATGCGGTAGACTCGCGCTTGATCGAGAAGCTCCCGGGCTACGAGGAATGTCTCGTAGCCAACACGAGTGAAGTATGTGTCGAGATGAATACAGAGATCATCGTAGGGAACCTGAATGGCCCATACGGACTCAATAGTTGAGCGCTCATCCCAGAGCAAGTTATTTGCTAGGGTATCTATCGCTGCCGGCTCGGTTCGTTGGGATATACCAACGGCAACGTTCTCGCTATTGAGGTTGTGCAGGTCGCCGCCTTCAATGTGGTAAGTCGATTCATGCTTGAAGAACTGAGGGATCTCGCGGAAATCCGGGTGATAGCTAAAAATCGTTTTGTAGGCGATAACCTCACGGTTGCGCTCTGACCAGTACATATGGTTGAGCGTGACACCTTCGCCGATGACGCTCGCCGGATCGCGCGTGAACCACATGGTGTTAAGGGGGCCTACGAGAAGGTCGTCAGGCGAATATGCGTCTCCTGTCAGTTTTGCGAGGCTGAACATCTCTTTATCCGTGTCGAAGACCTGGGAATAACGGATGCCGTTGACGGCCGCTTGGGCCAGAGCGCGGGAGCCCTCGATGTGCTCGAGGTAATCGCGAATAGCGGACTCGAGCTCAATGCCGCACGCGCCGCATTCTCTAATGAAGCTATCGATAAAGGAGCGACGCGCTTGGTCTGTCGCATCAAGGGCTTCGGTAAGAAGGTTTTCAAGATAGAGAATCTCTACTCCTTCGCGCTCGAGCATCGCCGAGTAAGCATGATGCTCCTTGAGAGCCTTTTCAAGATCGAATGAGCTGCTAGACGGGCGTAGCGTAAAGACTTGATTGAACTGCCCGTCGGGGTAATTGCGCGTTTCGGAGCCGGGGCAGTGCAGGAGGGCCTTTTTTAGCTTTCCTATTTCGTTTTGAACATGTAGTGCGGACATAAGACCTCGCTTTGGCGATGAGTATTGATTGCTTCCATAGTGGCACATTACGAGATTGATTCAATTTACATCATATTTGTCACAGGAGAATGGCATGAACAAGGCTAGTAATTGATGTTAAACATCTATTTAAAGAGACAATTGACGAATTACATCAATCTAGAATCCGTTTACGGGTCGATGCGCTTCGTTGGCGGGCGAAGAGACGGAAGGGTGTTTTGCGCGATGACACAATGGCTTTGCCGGCAACGAAAAACCCCTGAATTAAGGAGGAGAGATGGCAGAGACAGAAAAGAAGCGCACTCTTCGAGTCCCGCACGTGTACACCATCATTCTCGTCTTGATGGCCGTATTTGCCGTTCTGACCTGGGTCGTGCCTTCGGGTTCGTTTGAGCGCCAGGAGGTTAACGGTCGCGAGGTAACGGTCTCGGGCACCTATGAGCCTGTCGATAAGGTCTATACGGACGAGGACGGCAACGAGGTCGATCTTCGCCAAGGCATCTTCGAAGTACTTGAGGCCCCTGCGATCGGCATCCAGCAAGCGGTCGAGGTCGTTGCATTCATTATGATCGTGGGAGGTTCCTTCCAGGTCATCACGGCGACCGGAGCCATCACGAGCGGCGTCGCCCGAGTGGTGAAGAAGTTCAAGAGCAAGGACGTCCTCATCATTCCGATCCTAATGGTGCTTTTTGCTTTGGGCGGCAGCACCTTTGGTATGGCAGAGGAGACGCTTCCGTTCTTTGCGATTCTTATGCCGATCATGATGGCCATGGGCTTCGACTCAATTACAGCGTTCATGACGGTGTTTGTGGGTGCCCGTATCGGATACATCGCATCTACCGTAAACCCGTTCAACGTCCTGATTTCCCAGGGCATCCTCGGTATCCAGGGCAACCCCCAGCTTTGGTTGCGTACTATCGCCCTTGTCGTGCTCACTGCAGTTGCCATCGCATGGGTTGTGATGTATGCCCTCAAGGTTAAGAAGAATCCCGAGGCATCCCCAGCTTTCCACGATGATATCGAGAAGCGCAAAGAGTTTGGTGCGGACGAGAATCTCCTCGATAGCGAGTTCACCGGTAGGCAGAAAGCCGTTATGGTTATTTTCGTGCTTGGACTTGCCGCCATCATTTGGGGTCTGGTGGCCCAGGGCTGGTACATGAACGAAATCTCTGCGATTTTCTTGGCCATGGCCCTTCTTTCGGGTGTTGTTTCCGGGATGAATGAGAAGGAGATCGCTGGCGAGTTCGTTAAGGGAATTGCAGACTTCGCGTTCTCTGCCATCGTTGTTGGCCTCGCCCGCGGAATCCTCGTAATCGCCAATGACGGCCTCATCATCGATACGATTCTCAACACGCTCGCCACGGCTCTCTCCGGAGTTCCGGCAGTTATCTTTACGAGCATTCTCTATGTCGTGGATAACCTTCTGTCGATCCTCGTTCCGAGCTCCTCGGGCATCGCTGCTCTTACGATTCCCATTTTCGGCCCGCTTGTTGAGCTGATGGGCTTAAACCCCGAGGCCGCAGTTACTGGTCTTTCCATGGGCAGCGCGGCCATGTCTCTCATTTCGCCAACAAGCGCGATGCTCGTTGCCGGTCTTGGCGTCTGCAAGATTCCGCTAGGCCAGTGGTGGAAGGTCGCTTGGAAATTCTTCCTGGTCGTAAGCGTTATCTGCATGGCATTCACTGCGGTTTCGGGTCTTATCCCCCTGCCGTAAATGCAAAACCCCACATACAAGTTGTGAGAAAGAAGGATAGAGATGAACAAAGGACTGAACGTTCATAGCGAGATTGGCGCCCTCAAGAAGGTGTGCGTCCATCGCCCCGGTATGGATCTTGTAAACATGAAGGCGGAGGATTTCGACCGCGTTTGGATTCACGACGCGTTCTATCTGGACTATGCCCAGAAAGAGCACGATCAGTTTACCGACCTTCTTCGCGGCGCTGGCGCCGAGGTCGTCTATATGGAAGAGCTGCTCGCTGAGACGTTTGACAAAGTCGAGGGCACTCGCGCAGAGTTCATGACGAAGTTCATGGGTGAGTCCGGCATCTCCAACGCGGCCCTTCGCCAGGCCGTTGTCGAGAAGCTTGATTCGATTAAGGACAACAAGGAGTTTGTCCTTGCTGCCATGGGCGGCCTCTACGTTCGCGACCTCGAGATCCCCAAGGTTGGCGGTTCTCTTGCCAGTATGGACGGCGAGGAGTTGAAGGCTGACGATATGGTGCTGTTCCCCATGCCGGCCTCGTATTTCTCCCGTGACCCTCTGGCTGTCGTGGGCAAGGGCGCTACCATGAACCGCATGTACTGGAATCAGCGCAACCGCGAGGTAATCTTCTACGAAACGGTGCTGCGCAACCATCCCGATTACGCCGGTAGCCCCATCTGGTACGACCACAACAGCGAGTGGCATATCGAGGGCGGCGATATCCTCAACATCAACGCCAAGACGCTCGCCATCGGTATTTCCGAGCGCACCCAGACTGCAGCCATCGATGAGCTCGCCAAGAATATGTTCTGGGGTTCCGATGAGGCCGAGATCGAGAACATCTATGCCATCAAGATTCCGCACGGCTATGCCTACATGCACCTCGACACCGTCTGCACGCAGGTCGATCGCGATAAGTTCACGGTCTATCCCGGCATCTACCAGACGCTTCGTGCCTACCGCTTGACCAAGGGCGATTCGGAGGGGGAGGTGCATATCGAGGAACTCGAGGGCACCCTGCAGCATATCCTCGAGCTTGCGACGGGTATGGACCATATCACCATGATTGAGTGCGGTGGCGGCGATCCGATCGAGGCTTCCCGTGAGCAGTGGAACGATGGTTCCAACACTCTTGCGGTCGCACCGGGCAAGGTCTGCGTGTATGAGCGCAACGTTGTCACCAACGATGCTCTTTACAAGGCTGGCGTCGAGCTGCTCGTCGCTCCCTCCGAGGAGCTTTCTCGCGGTCGCGGCGGCCCGCGCTGCATGACCATGCCGTTCTGGCGTGAGGAAATCTAGTCAGCTTTAGCGTATCTGGGCGGCGCGTGTGCGTCTGCGCCGCCCATCCCTCCTTGTGTGTTCCAACAATCGAAAGGACTCAAATCATGGCTCTTAATCTTTCTGGTCGAAGCGTTCTTACCCTGCTTGACTTTACGTCCGAGGAAATCGAGTACATGCTCGACCTCTCAAAGAACTTCAAGGATATGAAGCGCGCCGGTTATCCGCACCGCTTTCTCGAGGGCAAGAACATTGTCCTGCTGTTTGAGAAGACCTCCACGCGCACGCGCTGTGCCTTTGAGGTCGGCGGTATGGACCTGGGTATGGGCGTGACCTACCTCGACCCCGGCTCGTCGCAGATGGGCAAGAAAGAGTCCATCGAGGATACCGCCCGCGTGCTCGGCCGTATGTATGACGGTATCGAGTACCGTGGTTCTGACCAGTCTATCGTCGAGGAGCTTGCCGCCAAGGCTGGCGTTCCCGTCTGGAACGGTCTGACCAATGAGTACCATCCCACCCAGGCCCTTGCCGACATTCTTACCATGCGTGAGGAGTTTGGCGACACGCGCGGCATGAAGCTCACCTATATGGGCAAGGAGCGGGGCAACGTCAGCGACTCCCTGATGGTTATCTGCGCCAAGCTCGGCATTAACTTCTGCTCCTGCGGACCCAAGGGCGATGTCGAGGGCGCCACGCACTTCGATCCCGAGCTTCTTGAGCGCTGCCAGGAGATCGCCGCTCAGAATGGCTGCACGATCCAGCTCACTGAGGATATCGAGGAGGGCGTCAAGGATGCAGACGTGATCTATACGGACGTTTGGGTCGGTATGGGCCAGGCTGAGGAGCTGTGGAAGAGCCGAATCGATCTTCTCTCTCCCTATCGAGTAACGCCCGAGGTCATGGCCAAGGCAAACCCCGGCGCCATCTTTATGCACTGCCTGCCGAGCTTCCACGATACGCAGACCACCATCGGCGCCGAGATTGCCGAGAAGTTCGGCGTGACCGAGATGGAGGTTTCCGACGAGGTCTTTGAGAGCGCGCAGTCTCGTGTGTTCCAGGAGGCCGAGAACCGCATGCATACCATTAAGGCCATGATGTACGCGACGCTTCGCTAATAGCTGGGAAGTGAACGAACACTATGAGTAAACCGTACGGTAAGCCCGATCGTATTGTCGTCGCCCTTGGCGGCAACGCCCTCGGCAACAACCCCGTCGAGCAAATCGAGGCCGTGAGCAACACCGCCCACGCCCTCCTCGGTCTCATCGAGCAGGGCAACGAGATCATCATCACCCACGGCAACGGCCCGCAGGTCG
>CABMPS010000114.1 GCA_902388545.1 uncultured Collinsella sp. | reverse complement strand
CCTTTCCCTCTCGCTCACGGCTTCGCAGAGTCGCGCGAGGCAAAGGTATTTCCCCGCCTTGCGCTCCGGCGTTGGGTCGTCGCGTGCTCGATACAGAAAAGCTGATAAAAAAGGTTGTGTGCCGCCCCTTTTTGGGGCGGCACGTTTTTGTGGGGTCCCGGTCTCCACAGTTTTCGTCAAGCTATTGGTTAGATTTTGGTCAGTTGGCGTAAGGGTGGAAGGCCAAAAGATTGTTGGCGAAAAAGCTCAGAGAAAGTGCTGGTAGGGGAGTTGTTGAGCTTTTCGACAGCTTTTGAGCAAAAGAAACTTTGTGGCTATTGCCGGCGATTGCGTTGTCGCGGTCATGGCGGTGCGGGATGCTGGTCGTAAGCGTCGAATGCTCCGATTTTGGAGGCCAGCATGGATCTGTTTCTTGAGACTCCGCAGCAACAAGCTGAGCGCATGCTGCGTCAGCAGCAACGACTCATGGAGATGCAAATGCAAGGGGTTGCCAACCAGGCGCCCGTGCAAAACGTCGTGCCCGCTGCTGTACCTGCAGCTGTGCCCGGGTGTGAATCGGCGCCAGAGGCCTATTCCGTACAGCAAGATTCATATGCGCAGGAGCTCGCGTTCGACAAGCATCGTGCGCGTCGCCGTCGCTGGGCCCAGCGCCTGCGTACGTTGGCGATGATCGTGCTCATCCCGTTGGGGCTTGCGGCCATCTTTCTGGCGTCGTATGCCCTCACGTGCATCCTCAACGGTGCATCGCCCAACGAGGTGCTCCAACATCTAGCGGCCCTGGGCCAGCGCCTAGATGACGTCATAACAACCATCCGCGCCGGCTGGGAGAGTTAGCGTTTTAGCGTCCGCGGCTCTAAGAGAAATTTGTCTGCAAGGCAGTGAGTGATCCGTGTGTGTGGCGGGGTAAGATTGATCGCGGTTTTGATTGATGATCGATTGGGTTTGTTGGGCGGAGTTTATGTCTGCAATTGATATTGCACTTATTGTGATTGCTTTGGTGGCGGTGGGGGTCGCTGCGGCCTGTGCCCTGCAGCTCAAGGGCCTTCGTGCCGAGTTGCGGGAGCGTGGCGACAGTAGCGCGGAAACGCTGGCAGCACTCGAGCAGGCCAACAACGCGCTCGATGCCCTGAACGTCGCGCTGGCCGAAACACGCCGCACGGCCAATGCCATCGCGCAGCAGCAGACGACCGATGCGGCCGTGGAGCAGCAACGTTACCTGGCCATCGCACGCGAGTTCTCGCAAGCTGGTGACCGGATGGATGACCTGCGCCGTGAGACGGCCCAACAGCTCGGCGCCAATCGCGAGGGCATCGAGCATCGCCTGGACAAGGTGCGCGAGACGGTCGATGCTCAGCTGGGCGCCATCCGCAAAGACAACAACGTGCAGCTCGATCAGATGCGTGCGACGGTGGACGAGAAGCTCTCTCGCACGCTCAACGACCGTCTGTCTGCATCGTTTAAGCAGGTGAGCGACCAGCTCGAGGCCGTGTACAAGGGCCTGGGCGACATGCAATCTATCGCCACTGGCGTGGGCGACCTTAAGCGCGTGCTGGGTAACGTCAAGGCGCGCGGCATTTTGGGCGAGGTGCAGCTGGGCGCGATCCTGGCGGATATCCTCACACCCGATCAGTATCTGGAAAACGTTGCCACCAAGCCCGGCGCCTCGGAGCGTGTTGAGTTTGCCGTCAAGCTGCCGGTAGACGAGGGCGACCCCGTACTGCTGCCGATTGACTCCAAATTCCCGGGCGACGCGTACGAGCATCTGCTCGATGCCCAGGAGTCGGGCGACGCGGATGCCGTCGCCGCCGCGCGCAAGACGCTTGACGCTATGGTCAAGCGTGAGGCAAAGGACATCTGCGAAAAGTATCTGAGCGTGCCCGTGACCACCAACTTTGGCATCATGTTCGTTCCGTTTGAGGGGCTGTACGCTGAGGTCGTCAGCCGCCCCGGGCTTATCGAGACCCTGGGCCGCGACTATCATGTCAACGTTGCCGGCCCTAGCACCATGGCGGCCATTCTCAACAGCCTGCAGATGAGTTACCAAACGTTTAAGCTGCAAAAACGCACCGACGATGTACTGCGCGTGCTCTCCGCTGTCAAGGCCGAGCTGCCGCGCTATCAAAAGGCGCTGCGCCGCGCCCAGCAGCAGATCGAGACCGCGGGCAAAACGGTCGAGGGCATCATTACCACGCGCACCAACGTCATGGAGCGCAAGCTCAAGGACATCGACGCGCTGGAAGACGCCGACCAAGCCGATGAGATCTTGGGGCTCACGCCCGCGGGCTTTCCCACAGACCAAGAAGACGAGGACTAATTGCAACAAGACGGCGGGGCGCCGGCGCAAACGCGGATGCCCCGCTGCTTTTCGCATCGTGCTTGCCTGAAGTGCGCTTCAATGTGCAACAATGGCGTTTCGCCCTATCAGACGCGAAAGGAAGCCCATGTCTCAGAGAAGCACCAGCCCGCTCAAACGCTCCACCGTGCGCCGCACGCTACAGCGTTTTTGGGATGTCACGCGCACGCAGCCGCTGATTGTCTTTCTCTCGGTGTTCTCGTCGGCGGGCTACATCTTTTTGCTGACGTTTGCCAATACCTATGTGATGGCCCTCATTGTCGACCGCGTTCAAGCCGGTCCCGTGGCGGGTGACCAGGTGTTTGAGGTCTTCGGTCCCTACATTCTGGCGCTCGTGCTCGTCAACCTGGTGGGCCAGATCCTCTCCAAGCTGCAGGACTACACCGTCTACAAGCTCGAGATCGCGGGCAACTATCACCTGGCGCGCCTGTGCTTTGACACACTCTCCAACCAATCCATGACATTCCATACCAGCCGCTTTGGCGGATCGCTTGTGAGCCAGACAAGCCGTTTTATGAGCGGCTACACCGGTCTGGTCGACGTGACGGTGTATTCGCTCATCCCCACCATCACCTCGGTCATCTGCACCGTGGCCGCACTCGCCCCGGTGGTGCCGACGTTTACCGTGATCCTGGTGTGCATCATGGTCGTCTACATCGCGTTTGTCTGGCTTATGTACAAGCGCATCATGCCGCTTTCGGCCGCGACGTCCGCCGCCCAGAACAAGCTCTCGGGCGTGCTCTCCGACGCGGTCACGAACATCTTGGCCGTCAAGACCTGCGGGCGCGAGGACTTTGAACGCGATCTGTTCGACGCCGCCGATCGTGCCGCGCGCGACGCCGAGACGGTCTCGATGCACGCCATGATGCAGCGCAACTTTACGACCTCGGGCCTTATCGTCATCACCATGGCCGTGGTGAGTGTGTTCGTGGCGGGCGGCAACGCGTGGTTTGGCATCTCGGCCGGCTCGCTCGTCATGATCTTTACCTACACCTATAACCTCACCATGCGTCTGAACTACGTAAGCTCCATGATGCAGCGCATCAACCGCGCGCTCGGTGATGCGGCCGAGATGACGCGCGTGCTGGACGAGCCGCGTCTGGTGGCAGACGACGAGAACGCTCCCGAGCTTAAAGTGACCGAAGGTGCGATTGATTTTGAGCACCTGAGCTTTGCATATCGTGACGCCGCGGCGGGCGAGAACGTGTTCGACGACCTGACGCTTCACGTGGCGGCGGGCCAGCGCGTGGGCCTGGTGGGTAAATCGGGCTCGGGCAAGTCGACGCTCACCAAGCTGCTGTTGCGCTTGGACGATGTGCAGGGCGGCCGCGTGCTCGTGGACGGCCAGAACGTCTCGCGCTGCACGCAGCAGAGCCTGCGCCGCCAGGTTGCCTACGTGCCGCAGGAGGCGCTGCTGTTTCACCGCTCCATTCGCGAAAACATTGCCTACGGTCGTCCCAACACCACCGACGAGCAGATTCGCGAGGCCGCGCGCCTGGCCAATGCCCTGGAGTTTATCGACCGCTTGCCCCGTGGCTTTGACACCATGGTGGGTGAGCGCGGCGTTAAGCTCTCGGGCGGCCAGCGTCAGCGCGTGGCTATCGCCCGCGCCATCCTAACCGACGCGCCGATTCTGGTGCTCGACGAGGCGACCTCTGCCCTCGACAGCGAGTCCGAGGCGCTGGTGCAGGAGGCGCTCGAAAACCTGATGCGTGGACGTACCTCCATTGTGGTGGCGCACCGCCTGTCCACCGTGGCGGCGCTCGACCGCATTGTGGTGCTGGCCGATGGCGAGATTGTCGAGGACGGCACGCATGCGCAGCTTGTCGAGGCGGGTGGCGAGTACGCGAGCCTGTGGGGCCGCCAGACCGGCGCATTCTTGGAGGCGTAAGCGTCTCGGACGTGGGACAATTGTGCCCATAAGTTTATTGTGCCGTTGAGCCGAGGAGTCGTTATGCCACGCGAGACCAATGCCGCCAAGCGCGAGCGCGCCATCGAGGTGTGTGAGCGCCTCAACCGTCGCTATGGCCCGGTCGAGTGCTTTTTGGACCACGAGAATCCCTTCCGCCTGCTGATCGCGGTGCTGCTCTCGGCACAAACGACCGATGCGCAGGTCAACAAGGTGACGCCGCGGCTGTTTGCCCAGTGGCCCACGCCCGAGGCCATGGCCGGGGCGAGCGTAGCTGACGTGGCGGACACCATCAGGTCACTCGGCTTCTACAAGAGCAAAGCCAAGCATGCCGTCGAGGCCGCGCAGATGATCGTCGCCGACTATGGCGGCGAGGTGCCGGCCGACATGAAGGAACTCGTGAAGCTGCCGGGCGTGGGACGCAAGACGGCGAACATCGTGCTCAACGTGGGGTATGGCATCGTGGAGGGTATTGCGGTGGACACGCACGTCAACCGCATTGCGCACCGCCTGATGCTGAGTCCCAAGACGCATGCCAAGGAACCGCTCAAGACCGAGCAGGATCTGCTCAAGATTTTGCCGCACGAGTATTGGGAGTCGGTCAACCATCAGTGGATCACCTTTGGTCGCGAGATCTGCGACGCCCGCAAACCCAAGTGTGACGAGTGTCCGCTGGCAGATTTGTGCCCCAGCGTGCGCGTGGCGGGGTAGGGCGGAACGCATCTTCGTCTGGCGTTTTTTGCGGGGCTGGGTTTGCCCTTGAGCCGGAGTCCTCTCCATGCGCTACCATGACAGACAATGTATTTGACGTACGACCCGCCGAGCTTGCCCCGGCGGGCTTTTGGCGTTGCGATGCCGGAGGAACAGCATGCTCATTCACCGTATAGCCGCGCAGCTCTACACTGCCAAGGCGCTGCAGACCGTCGAGGCCGGACTCGATGCCGGCGAGGACGTGACGCTGGCCGTGTCGCAGTCGGGCCGCACGCTCATGACGGCAGCTCAGTTTGCGCGCCGTCCGCGTCCCACGGTCTACATCGTGAGCGGCGAGGACGCGGCCGATCGCGCCGCGCGCAGCCTGGCCGCCTATGTGGGTCTGGCGCATGTGTGCCGCTTTCCCGAGCGCAAAGACTATCCATGGCGTGAGCAGGCGCCCGACGACGCCGTGGTGGCCCAACGCTGCGAGGCTTTAGGGCGCATCGTGCGCGGCGATAACTGCATCATGGTCGCCTCGGCCCGCGCGCTACTGCGTTGCGTGCCGCCGGTCGAGAGCCGCTATTGGGAGTCCACCACCTTTGCGGTGGGCGAGGAGATTCCCTTCGACGAGGTGCCGCAGTGCCTGGTGGGCATGGGCTACACCAATGCAGGTGCCGCCGACGCGCCCGGCCTGTTCCGTGTGCACGGCGATACCGTCGAGGTGTTCCCCGCGCAGGAAAAAGCACCCGTGCGCATTGAGTTCTTTGGCGACGAGATCGACCGCATCCGCCGCATGGTGAGCTCTACGGGTCAAACCATCGGCAACGAGGACAGCATCGAGATCTTCCCGTGCCGCGAGCTGGCGCTCACCGACGAGGCCGTCCACAACATGCATGTGGCGCTCTATCGCGCCAGCCAGAGCGATAGCAAGCTGGCGGCGCTGCTCGAGATGGTGGACGCGCGCATCGTCACGCCCGAGCTCGACCGCTTTTTGCCGGTGATGTACGGCCAGGCCGTGAGCCCGTTGGCGCACGTGAGCGGCAAGGCGCTTGTGGTCCTGTCCGAGCCGCGCTCGCTGTTCGATGACTGCCTGCGCGCCTACGAGGATATCGAGGCACGCGCCGGCGAGGCGGGGATTGACCGCTTGGACGGTCTGTACGTGCGCGCCCAGCAACTCGACTTTGGTGCCCAGCAGCGCCTTAACTACGTGAGCTTGATTCGTGCCGGCGGTGCGGTGACGGCAGAGCTCAAGATTGAGCAGCCGGCCATCGCGGGCTCGGACAATCGCTTTATGACGCGCATCCAGGAGGTCGTGGGCAAGCGCTATGCCTGCGTGTTTGCCATCCCCGACCGCGGTGCGCGCGAGTCGATGGAGCTCACCTTTGGCGATGAGGGTATTACCTTTGAGGAGTCGCTGACGGCCGCGCCCGAAAACGCGGGCGCTATTGGCGACCGTGTGCGCGTGGCGGCGGCGGATTCTGCCGATCGTGCTGTCCGCCAGGATGCTCATGCTGCAATTCGCGAACGCAAGGCCGATGCGCTCAACGCCCGCTCGCTCGAGGCGGGTGCGGCCCAGGCTGCCGCCGGCGCCGCC
>CABMPS010000113.1 GCA_902388545.1 uncultured Collinsella sp. | reverse complement strand
CCGCTACGCCCCGTTTATCCAAGACTTCATCTACTCCCACGATTGGGAGAGCCTGCGCTCTATCCAGGTTGCGGCGGCAGACGCCATCTTTAACACGCAAGACAATGTCCTCCTAACGGCATCCACGGCTTCCGGCAAAACCGAGGCAGCCTTCTTTCCCATCCTGACCGAGTTTTGGGAGAACCCGCCCGCAAGCGTGGGCGCCCTCTACATTGGCCCCCTCAAGGCGCTCATCAACGACCAATTCGTCCGCCTCAACGACCTGTGCGAAGAAGCCGATATCCCCGTCTGGCACTGGCATGGCGATGTCTCGCAATCACACAAGGCCAAACTCATCAAAAAACCGAGCGGCATCCTACAGATTACGCCCGAGTCGCTCGAGGCGCTCCTGATCCATAAGCACATGGCGATCCCGCGCATGTTTTGCGACCTGCGCTATGTGGTTATCGACGAAGTCCATTCGCTCATGCGCGGCGACCGCGGCGGGCAGACGCTCTGTCTTATCGAGCGCCTCTCGCGCATGGCAGGCGTGCAGCCCCGCCGCATTGGCCTTTCGGCCCCCATCGGCGCCCCCGAGCGCACGGGCGCCTTTCTCTCGCAGGGAACGGGGCGCGACTGCGTTATCCCCCGCTTTGAGGAACCGCACCGCGTGTGGCGCATCTCCATGGAGCACTTCTACAACTCGGGCCCCCAGGCTCAGCAACGAGGATTCGTAGGCACAGGTCCACAAGAAGCCGAGGTGCTTGCTTGCGAGCGTATTGAGACGGCGGCGCCCGCGGCGCTGCCCGCATCCGGACAAGACATGTGCCACAGCGGACAGCTTACACAGGAAGAACACCGTCAACGTCGTGAGCAGGCGCGGGGCAAGGCCGCTCCCAAAGACCGTCGCACTTCCTCGGCCCCCGAGGGCGAAGTCGACATCCCACAGGCAACCGAACAGGCACTGCTCAACCCCACCGACACCGCACCCGACAACGCCGACCCCGGCATGGGCTACATCTTTGAACATACCCGCGGCCGCAAGTGCCTGGTCTTTGCCAACTCGCGTGAGGAGGCAGAGGCCGTGTGCTCCATGTTGCGAAGCTACTGTGAAAACCGGCACGAGCCAGACCGCTTTCTCATCCACCACGGCAACCTTTCGGCATCGCTACGCGAGACGGCTGAGGAGCTCATGCGCGATGAAGAGCAGGCACAGACAACCGTCACCACCTCTACGCTGGAGCTCGGTATCGATATCGGCCGCCTGGAGCGTGCGTTTCAGATCGATGCGCCGTTTACCGTCAGCTCCTTTTTGCAGCGTATGGGCCGCACGGGACGCCGCGATCTTCCGCCCGAGATGTGGTTCGTCATGCGCGAGGAAGAGCCCGAGCCGCGCACGATGATGCCCGAGACCATTCCCTGGAAGCTCCTACAGGGCATCGCGCTCGTACAACTCTATCGCGAGGAAAAGTGGGTCGAGCCGCCCGAGCTCGATCGGCTCCCCTACAGCCTGCTCTATCACCAGACCATGTCGACCCTCGCCAGCACCGGTGAGCTCACGCCGGCCGAACTTGCCCAGCGCGTGCTCACGCTCAGCTATTTCCATCGCATCTCGGCCGATGACTATCGCGTGCTGCTGCGCCACCTCATCAAGATCGATCATATCCAGGTCACCGAAGGTGGCGGACTCATCGTGGGTCTCGCGGGCGAGCGCATCATCAACAACTTTAAGTTCTACGCCGTGTTCCAGGAAAACGAGGAGTTTACCGTCCGGAGCGAATCGGCCGAGCTGGGCACGATCGTTAATCCGCCCCCGCCCGGTGAGCGCATCGCCATCGCCGGACACTGCTGGATTGTCGAGGAAGTGGACTGGAAGCGCCACACCGTCTTTGCCACGCAGGTCAAGGGCCGGGTGCCGGCCTACTTTGGCGACTGCCCCGGCGACATTAACACGCATGTGCTCGAGCGCATGCGCCAAGCGCTCACTGAGCACGCAGCATATCCGTACCTTATGGGTAACGCACGGGCTCGCTTGGCGCAGGCTCGTCATACCGCCGAGATTTCGGGCGCGGGAACTAAGCCGCTCATCAACCTGGGTGGCGACACCTGGGTGCTCTTCCCCTGGTTGGGCAGCTACGCCTTCCTAGCACTCGAGCGCATGCTTAAAATCAAATGCGCCGCTGAGCTGGGCCTTCGCGGACTCGACCCGTCACGCCCGTACTTTATGCAGTTTAAGATGAAGGCCGACGAGGAGACGTTCTTTGAGGTGCTCGCCGCCGAGGCCGAAAAGGACTTCGATCCCATCGAGCTCGTCTATCCTGGCGAGGTGCCTTACTTTGACCGCTACGACGAGTTTGTTCCCGAAGAGCTCGTGCGCAAGGGCTTTGCCGAAGGCGTGCTCGACATAGAGGGCATGAAGCAGCGCGTCCTCAGTTGGACCAGCTAATTCGGGACGGGACCCGCCCCAAATAGGCTAGTCGTGGAGAGCAGTGCCGAGGAAGTCGGTGTCGAAGGGCACGGCTTCGGCAAAGGCGTAGTCGCCGTCGCTGGCGATGAGCAGGTAGTTTTCCTCGCCGCCGAACTTCGCATCGCCACATGGGGCCACCCAGGCGTGGACGAATACCTCGAGTGCCGTGGCAGCGCAGTCGCGAAGGAACGTCACATCGCTCCCCTCGTTTGCGCTCACGATATTGGCCACGTAGATACCCCCGGGGTTCAGGCTGCCCCGCACCAGGCGCAGCGCCTCAACGGTCGCCAGCTCGCGCACGGGCTCGGCACCGCCAAAGCAATCGCTCACGACCACGTCGTAGCGACGATGGCCCACGCTCGTCACACCCAGATACGAGCGAGCCTCAGCGGTAATCACCCGCAGGCGATCGCCCACCGCGTGCTCCAGTTCATCCAGATAGAACCAACGGCGCGCCAAGCGCGTTATCTCTCCGTCATACTCGATGACGTCCATGCGCAGGCCCTCGTGCGACATCAACGCAAATTTGGGATAGGCAAACCCGCCGCCACCTAGCATAAGCATGCGGTCGATACCGTGACCATAAGCGTCACGCATTGCGCTCTCGGCCTCAAACACGTCGTCAAACGCGCGATAGTACGCAAAGACGGGCTCCGCCCAGCGCTCGCCAACGTAACTCGCGCTTTGGTAGACGCCGCCTTGCACCAATACGCGAACTTCGTCGCCGCCCTCATCGTGCACGCACTTCACACGTGCCAGCCCATTGCGGGTCCTCGCGACCTGCAGACAGGCAGCACGAACAGCGACAGCGGCCGCACCAAGCGCCGCGGCTCCCAGAGCAACGCCGGCAACGACGCCGGCAGAAACACTCGGCTTGTTCATCTAGAGCTCCTTTTGCAGATAAAGGCCATGGTCATAAAATCCAAGATGGCGATAGTACTCGCGCGTACCGATCGCGCTGATCACGTTGATGTACGTATAGCCAGCGTCCCGAGCTATCTGGCACGCACGCTCCACGAGCAAACGTCCCAATCCATGGTGCTGCGCTGCCTGGCTCTGATCGCCCACGCGCGCCGCCATGCCATACACGTGCACCTCACGAATCATCGCCTCGTCCGGCATCGTCGGCAGCTCGTCCGCATGTGCGGCAACAAAAGCGCGATCGGGCAGCGACAACCGCAAAAAGCCCGCGATCTTGCCCCGCGGCGTCACCCACTGCAAAAAGCGCTCGTAAGTCACCGGCGTCTCGTACGCTACTTCCTCATCAAGAGATAGCTCATCCAAGTCGGCACCCGCCGTGCTGATCTCGCGATAGCGAATCTCACGCACCGTCGCACCGTCACCCCGAGCAGCCAAGCGGTTCTCGACGAGCTGACGCAGGTTGGGCTTCTTGTTGCCCACCATGATGTCATCGGAGCTAAAGTCGCGAATCATGCGGCTGATGCGGCAGAACGCCGGCGTCACCACGATGTCGTCTGCCAACACATCGAGCAGTTCTTCCTCGGTATAGGGGCGCCACTCGCCACGCTCATAGCAGCCCACCAGACGCGAACCCTCGATGAGCGCACACGGGTAGACCTTGACCTCGTCGGGCATAAAGGCCCCCTCGGTCATAAAGCGCTCGTAGTCGCGCTTGTCCCCCTCGGGCGTGGCGCCCAGCAAGTTGAGCATAAAATGCGCATGGATCTTAAAGCCAAACAGGCGCGCAAGCGAAAACGCGCGCTCGATTTGCGTCACCGAAATGCGACGATCATTGATGTCGAGCAGATGCTGGTCGAGGCTTTGGATGCCCATCTGAATCTTGGTGCAGCCCAGGCGGCGGATGAGCGTGAGCGTCTGCGGTGTCACAGCGTCGGGGCGCGTTTCGATAACGAGTCCCACCACGCGATGCTTCGCCGTCTCGTTGATGCGTTGCTGATGCTCAAGTTCCTCCATCGTCGCCGTCTGCCACTCGGCGACCTCGCCCCAGGGCGTACTGGGGCCGTACAGGCGACGCACCGCACGGTTGTAGCCGCCCACGGCAGCATCCACACGCCCTTGCTCGTCGGCAACGCCGGTAGCAAGCTCGACCTCATCAGTCGCAATACCGGCAGCCCTATAGCGCTCGCGACGCTCCGCCACCACCGGCGGCAGGGCGTCGGCGGGAGCGTCATCGAGCAGGCGCCCCGCCTCGGCACGGCTGATGCCCGGACGCGCCAACATGGGATTGGCCGCCACGCCGGCTACGGCATCGTCGTTGAGCGCACGAAAGAGCTCCGACATAAACCATGTCTGATACTCTTGCGGATAGTCGCTCCAGGTACCGCCAAGGACGATGAGCTCAATCTTGTCGGTCGCATGACCCATCTGCGAAAGCGCCGTCAGACGAGCGCTCACCTGCAGATACGGATCGAAGCAGTTTTGCTCCGCACGGGCGCACGCCGGCTCGGCATGAAGATAGCTTTTGGGCATGCGCAAGTCGTTGGGGCAAAACAGGCAATCGCCCGAGCACGGCCAGGGCTTGGTGATGACGGTAATGGTCGCCACGCCCGAAGCCGTGCGGCGCGGCTTCATACGCAGCACCTGCAGCAGCTGACGCTCCAGTTCGGCATCGACATTCCACCCAGCCCAACGAGCCGGCTCCTCACGTTTAACCCTCTGGTAAAACGGCAGCAGTCGGCGCTTGGCCAGGTCGCGTTTGTCGGCACCCTCGCGGCGCGCCTCGGCATGTATCAGTTTGACGAGCGCCTTGTCGTCCACGGTCTCGCCGCGACGCAGGGCCTCGAGTATGTTCAAGATAATCTGTTCCATGCCCCCATTGTAAAGGCAAAGGCGCCGGAGCCCGTCACGGCCCCGGTGCCTCCATCAAAGAGCATGCCTATTCATCTATATTTGCGGATTCAGCCTGCCGCCATCACATCGAATCAAACGACATGTCACCCGAACCGACCTTAAAGCGATACGTGGCAGACTTATCACCGTTGTCGAATTCATGATTCAAAGTGGTCTCGCCATCGTAGCCAAGCGGAAGGAAATCACTCTCGAAGTCACCGCTGCCCACGGTGAGGCGCGCCTTAAAGCCCGTAGAGTTCGGAACCGTTATCTCCACATCGCCCGAGCCCACGCTTACATCCATCGACTTCGCGGGGGCCTGGTAGAGCTCGAACGTCACATCGCCCGAACCGACCCCGGCATTCAGGGTGTCGGTCACGGTACCCGCAAACTCGACGTCTCCCGAGTCCAACGTCAAATCGAAGTCGTGGCACGCAATGTCCGTGATCGTCAGGTCTCCCGACCCCACATTCGCCGAAATGTCCATCATGTTATCGGCAAGCTCGCGCGGCAGCTCGATGGTGACCGTACGATCGATGGCCCGTTCGTCATCGCAGTCGGACTGGCCAATCTTGAGCGTAGAGCCCTCAACCTCGGCCAGATGCCGAGTGGCGCCATAGAAAGCAGATACCCCCTTTGCAACACGACCACTCTCGATGACACGCACCGACCCACCGGAAACGTGCCTGACCTCGACCGTGCCCGACATCACATCCAGGTCAAGTGACTGGAAGGAGCCGGCATCAAAGGTCACGCTCGAAAGCTGCTGAGGCTGAGCAGAATAATCGCCACCATTATGAGAATCGTCTTCGTCAACCACATCGTCCGCCCCAAACAAGCCGGATGCAATATTGCCGAGACCCCACGGGCCATCAAAATGAATCAATATCCGCGAAGTGCCAAAGACAAGCCCGATAATGAGCACGAACGCTCCGATACCGACGCCCAAGCGGACCTTGGACTCATGCGAGAGCTTCATCATTCATCACCTTCTTTGGTGCTCGGCTCAACGGCGGTCGCGGAAGCCACGTCAGCATCAACCGCAGCGGAAACATCCTGAGCCCTAGCGTCCACCGGCGCCGGACCAATCTGAATATCCCCGCGTGCCCAGTCGCCATCGAGCGCACGCGCCACCCAGTGATAGATGGGGATCGTAAAGAAAATCAGTGCAGCAAAGGGGCAGCCACCAAACAGGAACATCAGCAAAAAGAACAACAGCCAGCACACGGCCCAATACGGAAACGACTGGAACGGGCCTTTCACCGGAGTCGAGCCAACCGCAGCACCACTCGTC
>CABMPS010000112.1 GCA_902388545.1 uncultured Collinsella sp. | reverse complement strand
TCTACCTGCGTGCCATGGAGGCGCTGGGCGTTGACCCCGCCGAGTGCCTGGTTATCGAGGACTCGCCGTTGGGCATCGAGGCTGGCAAGCGCTCCGGCGCCCGCGTCCTGGCACTGCGTCCGCATGAGGGCGTTAACCTGGACCAAACGGGAGCCGACGCCGTCATCGACAACCTCGCCGACATTCTGACCGCTTTGTAGCGTCAATTCGCCGCAAGAAGTGCGGATTCACACGTCTCTTGCGGTGGATTGGCTCATTTTGGCTTCGATTTAGATCCGTTTGGCTTCGACTCGGACTAAGTGAGTAGACTTTTTGGCACATGCCGAGCACAAAGCGTTTCTGCCTTAGTAAAACCGCAGGTCACAGAGGTGGCTGTTATTGGCTGTGCTCGGCAGGTTGCGAAAAGTCTACTCACTTAGAATTTGGGCCTTTGGTTGTGGGGTTACCGGTCCCGTTTTGGTTGTCGAGAGAGGGTGAATTGAAGCGCCCTCTCGCGCTCCATGCTACAATCGCCGGCATGCCCCACAATTACATCTGCCTTCGAAAGGAGCCTACGTGGCGAACGCCATCGATCAGCTCACGGACCGCGTGCTCGTGCTCGGCCGTCTCACCATCGTCCGCCGCGCCATTACTGCCGTGGCGGTCACCATCTCCGCCGTTCTCCAGACATTTCTGATTCAGGCGTTCATTCGCCCCGCCGACCTGCTTCCGAGCGGCCTCACCGGCGTCGCGGTCCTGCTCGATCGCGTCACCTCGCTCGGCGGCGTTCATATCGACATCTCGTTCGGCATGCTCGCGCTCAACATCCCCGTGGCGCTCCTTTGCTGGAGCGGCATCAGCAAGCGCTTCGTCATCTTCTCGATGATGCAGGTCATGCTCTCGTCGCTGTTCCTCAACATCTTTCACTTCGCCCCGTTTTTGGGCGACAAGATCATGCTCATCATCTTTGGCGGCGTGGTCTCGGGCCTGGGCGCCGCCATCGCGCTTAAGTCCGGCGCATCCACCGGCGGCACCGACTTTATCGCGCTGTGGGTTTCCAACCATACAGGCAAGACCATCTGGGGCGTCATCTTTGGCTTTAACTGCGCTATCCTGGCGATCTTTGGCTTTATGTTTGGTTGGGACAATGCGGCGTATTCCATCGTGTTCCAGTTTATTTCGACCAAGACCATCGACAGCTTCTACCGCCGCTACGACCGCGTAACGCTGCAGATCACGACACGCAAGGCAGACGAGGTCATGACAGCCTATGTTGACCATTTTCAGCATGGCATTAGCTGCGCCGAGGTCATTGGCGGATACAGCCGCGAAAAGATGTATCTGCTGCACGCCGTTGTCTCGACCTACGAGAGCCAGGACATTATCAAGCTGGTGTGCGATATTGATCCCGGCGCCGTGATCAATGTGTTCCACACGCTCAACTTCGTGGGCGGCTGGTGGGGCGGTCATGTCGACGAGCCCATGCCCACGGCCGTACCCGATCCCGACAAGCCCGCGCGCATGGCCAGCAGGCAGGCGCGCCTCAGCGAGCAGGACAGTCTGCAGCAGGACGACGGCAAGTAAGGATTTGCTGTATGTGGTGTATCGTTTTATCAAACTGAGATAACATATAAAAAGACGTTATATACGTATTAGTTATTTCGCTATTTTGATAAGAGTGATCAGATATGCCCACACCCAAAAATGCACCGCTTTACCAGCAGATTTATGACGAGATCAAGGATGCAATCGAGAAAGGGGTTTATGCACCCAAGGAGCGCATTCCGTCCGAGCTTGAGCTTGCCGAACAGTACGAGGTGAGCCGTATTACGGTGCGCCGTGCCGTCGAGGAACTGTGTTCCGACGGCTATCTGGTTAAGCAGCAGGGCCGCGGCACCTTTGTCTCCACGCCGCACATCAACCGCCAGTTCCACGCCTCGACGCTGCAGACGTTCACCGAGCTTTGCGCCGATAACGGCATGAAGGCGGGCGCGCATGTGATCGATCGCCAGATTGTGCCGGCGCGCCAAAACGAGATGGAATTCTTTGGCCTGCAGAAGGATGCGCTGCTGCTGCATATCAAACGCGTGCGTACGGCCGATGGTGAGCCCATCTTTGAGGAAAACGTCTTTGTGCCGTTTGACGCCTACCGTGAGCTGTTGACGGCCGATCTTGAGGACAAGTCGATTTTTGCCGAGATCGAGCGTGTTGGCGGAACGCCGATTGTCTCGGTTGGCTACCGCACGGTCGAGGCCGTTCGTGCCAATGCCGAGCAGGCGGCTGAGCTGGGCATTGCTCCGCACGATCCGCTGCTCAACCTGCGTGCCGGCTTTATCGGCCCCAATGGCGAGCCGGTTTTGATGGGTAAGCAGTACTACGTGGGATCGCGCTACGTTATGGTCATGTAAGTTACGCGGTTTTACCAAACCGCGTAACCAGTCGACGCTGCAAGCCCGCCAGAGCGGCAATCTGCAGAATGAGCGTGGATAATCTCCCGTTTTTGGCTCGGTGACGGGCTCAAAGTGGGAGATTATCCATGCTCATCAGGAAAGTGTCCAAAAATCCACGCTCGTTCCCTCGGATCGCGTTGCTTGTGGCCGGCAGCCGTGCGGCGCTGGTCCGTGTGGCGGCGTATAATCGGCGGCAGATGACTTGGACGTTAGGAAACCATGACCGATAGCATGCAGCAGATGGCGCTCGACACGCTCGGCGCCTATTTTGGCTACACCTCGTTTCGCCCGGGACAGGACCGCATGGTCGATGCGATTCTTGCCGGCCGCGATGCGCTGGGCGTTATGCCCACGGGTGCCGGCAAGTCCATTTGCTACCAGGTGCCCGCGCTCATGCTTCCCGGCATCACCTTTGTGGTGAGTCCGTTGCTGTCGCTTATGGAGGACCAGACCCGCGCGCTGCTCGCGGCGGGTGCGCGCCCCAGTTATCTCAACTCCAGCCTTACTCCGGCCCAGCAAAACACCGTGCTCAAGCGGGCGCGCGAGGGCCGCTACCAGCTTATGTACGTGGCGCCCGAGCGCTTGCTCGAGCCACGCTTTTTGGCCTTTGCGCAGGAGGCCGCGGCGGACGGCGGCATTGGCGTGCCGCTCGTGGCCATTGACGAGGCCCACTGCGTGAGCCAATGGGGCCAGGATTTCCGTCCCGCCTACCTGCAGATTCGTGAGTTCATCGATTCCCTGCCGCAGCGCCCCATCGTGGCGGCCTTTACCGCTACGGCGACTGAGCGTGTGCGCGCGGACATTCAGCAGATGCTCGGCCTGCAAAATCCCGCGACGGTGGTGACGGGCTTCGATCGCAAGAACCTCTACTTTGGCTGCGAGGAGATGGGCGACAAGGCCAAGGCAGCGTGGGTGCGCGACTATGTGATTGCGCATTCGGGCGAGAGCGGCATCGTGTATTGCTCGACCCGCAAGACGGTCGATGCGCTGGCAGGCGAGCTTGCCGAGGCGCTGGGCCCCAGCGGCATTCGCGTTGGCCGCTACCATGCCGGCATGGGCAATGACGCCCGCCGCCAAAGCCAGCGTGCCTTTATTGACGACGATCTTCAGGTGATGGTTGCCACCAACGCCTTTGGCATGGGCATCGACAAGCCCAACGTGCGCTACGTGATCCACAACAATGTGCCCGAGAGCATCGAGGCCTACTACCAGGAGGCGGGCCGCGCCGGCCGCGATGGCGATCCGGCCAGCTGCCACTTACTGTGGAACGGCAACGATTTTCGCATGCGCCGCTTTTTAATCGACCGCGGCGATGCGGCCGACGAGGCGCTCGACGACGAGCAACGCGCGTGGGCGCTCCAAAATCGATATCGTCTGCTCAGTCAGATGGAGGGCTACTGCAATACCACCGGCTGCCTGCGCGAATATATGCTGCGCTACTTTGGCGACGAGGCCGCGGCCGAGCATGCTGCTGCGGCTGGTGCGGGCGCCACCGCCACGGACGAAGCCGAGGGCTGCGGCAACTGCAGCAACTGCCTCACGCAGTTCGAGGTCGAGGACGTCACCGATATGGCCCGCGCTGCCGTGCGCTATGTGGCCACGCGACCCATGCGCTTTGGCAAGTCGCTGATCGCTGATGTGCTCCACGGCGGCAACACCGAGCGCATTCGCCAGATGCATCTGGACGAGGACCGCGGCTACGGTGAGCTGTCGAGCGAATCGGTCGGGCGCATCAAGGACATCATCGGCCAGCTGTGCGGCCGCGGTTATTTGGCAACCTCGCAGGGGCAGTACCCGGTCGTGGGACTGGGTCCGCGTGCCGGCGAGGTCGAGGATGAGGCGTTCGCCTTTACCGTTAAGCGTCGCGCGTCCAAGCGCAAGGCCTCGGCTCGCGCCCGCCGTGCGGTGGATCTGCTGCGCGAGGAGGCTGAGCTGGATCAGCGCCCGCGCGTGGGCGACGATGCCGAGCTGTTCGAGCGCCTGCGTGCCTTGCGCAAGGAGATCTCGACCGAGCTGGAGATGGCGCCGTACATGGTCTTCTCCGACAAGGCTCTGCGCGGTCTGTGCCGCCTGCGCCCTCAGACGCGCGACGAGCTGATCCAGGTCAACGGCATTGGCGAGAAAAAGGCCGACGCCTTTGGCGAGCAGTTTATGGCGGCGATTGAAGAATTTGAGTCCGAGCATGCACGGGATGGAGCGTAACGATGGTAGCCGATAACAAGACCGAACGTTCCGAGCGCGCCGAGGTTTCCGCCGTGCCGCTGTACCAGCAGGTTATGGACGACCTAAAGGGAGAGATCGCGCGCGGCGTGTACGCATCTGGCTCGCGCATTCCTTCCGAGATCGAGCTCGCGAAGTCCTACGGCGTAGGGCGCGTCACCGTGCGCCGCGCCATCGAGGAGCTGTCGCGTGCGGGGTATCTCAACCGCCAGCAGGGCAGGGGCACCTTTGTGTGCGCCCCCAAGCTCAAGCGCAAGATTCGCCAGAAAGGCGACGTACAGAGCTTTACCGAGGGTTGCGCCGCCAATGACATGGTGGCCGGAGCGCGCCTGGTGTCGCGCACGGTGGTTGCGGCGACGCGCGAGGACGCGGCGTTTTTTGGCGTGGAGCCCGGTGCCGAACTCATCGTGGTCGAGCGCGTGCGCACGGCCGACGGCGTGCCCGTTATGCTCGAGAACAACGCCTTTGTGCTGGCCGACCATCCCTATCTGCAGACACTTGCCGATAAGGACCTCGCCGATAACTCGATCTTTGCGCTCGTTGCCGAGCATTCGGGTCGCGCGCCGCTCAAGTCCGACCCCTGTACCGTGGAGATCGCGCTTGCCGATGCTCAGGCGGCTCCACTGCTGGAGGTGCCGGTTGGCGAGCCGCTCTTCTATATGGAGGCGTACTTTACCGATGCGGACGAGCGCCCCCTGCTGCTCGGGCGCCAAAAGATCGTGGGCTCGCGCTACGTGTTCGACATCTAACGTCCACAGATAGAACAACATAGAACAAGTTTGGCGAAATGACTTCACCAGCGACAGCTTGCGTGCTATAAATAGGACAACATAGAACGACCGCAGGTACGAGCTGTCGTCGCTCAAAGCCGCCACACAAGGAGGAGCGTCACCGTGAACGCACACGATCTGATTCAGGAAATTATCGAGCGCAAGGGTAAGATCGAGAACGTCTTTTGGATCGCCTGCGGCGGTTCGATGATCGACCTGATGCCGGCCAACGAGCTGCTCAAGCGCGAGGCCACCACGTTTGCCTCGACGGTCTACACGGCACGCGAGTTTTGCCTGATGGCGCCCAAGAGCCTGGGGCCGAAGTCGCTCGTCGTCGCCTGCAGCCACAGCGGCAATACGCAGGAGGTTGTCGATGCCTGCGAGATGGCGCTCGCCGCCGGCGCCGAGGTCGTGACTATGACCGACTACGCGGGCTCCAAGATCGACAACGGCAAGTGGACCACCTGGGTCTATCCGTGGGGCAAGGGCGAGTCGCAGGCCGAGGTCCCGCAGGGCATTGGCGTGCTAATGGCTGCCGAGCTGCTCGACCAGCAGGAGGGCTACGAGGCGCTCGCCGACATGTATGCCGGCCTTAAGCAGATGGACGCGCTGCTGCCCGCCGCCCGCGAGAAGGTCAACGCCGAGCTGGGTGATCGCTTTGCCGAGCTCTGCCAGCAGCACAAGTTCTTCTATATCCTGGGCTCCGGCCCCAACTTTAGCCAGACCTATGCCATGGCCATCTGCTCGCTCATGGAGATGCAGTGGCAGCACTGCTGCTACATCCACTCTGGCGAGTACTTCCACGGTCCCTTCGAGGCCACCGAGCCCGGCGTGTTCTACTTTGTGCAGCTTGGCGCGGGCGAGTGCCGCCCCATGGAGGAGCGCGCGCTGGCGTTTCTCAACACGCACACCGATACGGTCATGGTGCTCGATGCGCTCGAGTACGGCGTAGGCGACGTGCCCGCCAGCGTGCGTTCGTACCTGGAGCCGATCTTCTTCTACAACATGAGCTGCGAGCTGCGCGCCGCCCGCGGCAAGGTGTTTGACCACAGCCCCGAGGTCCGTCGCTACATGGGCATCGAGCAGTACTAGGTAACGGGAAAACCATTCACCTTCGATTCGCAAGGGCACTGCGTG
>CABMPS010000111.1 GCA_902388545.1 uncultured Collinsella sp. | reverse complement strand
TGGTAAAGATTAACCGTGCTTGTGCCGACGGCAGTCGTCGGGATCTGCACAAACTTGCAGCCGCGCATGTAGGTGGCGGCCACAAAGCCCGCCACGTCGCCCACGACGCC
Organism: uncultured Collinsella sp.; assembly: GCA_902388545.1. GTDB lineage: Bacteria > Actinomycetota > Coriobacteriia > Coriobacteriales > Coriobacteriaceae > Collinsella. The sequence continues at coordinate 6,534 of CABMPS010000111.1, read as the reverse complement.
GCCGCCGAGTGCCACGATCACGTCGGAGCGCGAAAGCTCGTGCTCGGCCACAAACTCCAAAATGGCAACGTAGGTCTCGGCGCGCTTATGGGCCTCGCCGGCCTCGAAGGTGCAGATGCTCACCTCGTAGCCTGACGCCTCCAGGCTCTGCTTAACGGGCATCTGGTAGAGCGGGCCCACGTTGGTGTCCGTCACGATGACGGCCTTGGTGCCGCCGGCGGTGGCGCGCACGAGCGGCCCCGCCTGCTCCAACAAAAACGTGCCAACATGCACCTGGTAGGGGCGTGCAGTGTCGATATCGATGGTAATCGCCATAAGCTTCGGTCCTTTCGACCTGGCGTGATGGGTTGTCTAGTGGGAGGCCTCGTCGTCGAGTGCGCGCTTAATGCGGTCGCCCTCGGCAAGGAGATTCTCCAGATAGCGCTGGTCGCGGTCCTTGAGCGCGCGGCTGTAGGCGCCAAGCGATTCGATCAGATGGTCGATCTCGAAGGCGAGCGCGTCGGCGTCGTCGATCATGAGCTCGGACCACATTTGCGGGTTGAGGTGCGCCACGCGGGTGAGATCGCGGTAGCTACCGGCCGAAAAGCCGTGGTGGACCTGGGCAGTGGGGCTTTTGACGTAGGCGTTGGATACCACGTGCGCAAGCTGGCTCGTGAAGGCGATGACACGGTCGTGCTCGGCGGCGCTGGTCACGCTGAACTTGCCAAAGCCCAAGGGGCGCACCATCTCGCGCACCTGGCCCAAAAGCTCCAGCTTGAGCGCATCGTCCACCGCGGGCGGTACGAGCACCAGCGGGGCGCCCTGGAACAGGTCGGCGCGGGAGTGTGCATAGCCCGAGTACTGCGTGCCCGCCATGGGGTGCGCGCCCACAAAGTAAAAGCCGTGCTCGTGGGCAAGCTCAAAGGCGCGCTCGCACACGATACCCTTGACGCCCACCGTGTCAATTACCACGGGGCCCATGATGGCCTCGGTATCGGTGGCGTCGGCGAGTGCCTGGGCGTGTGCCTCGAGCCACTCGATGCAGGCTTCGGGGTAGCAAGCCAGGACGATGATGTCGCATTCGCCGAGCGTCTCGTCGTTGAGCTCGCCGGCAACGGTGCCCATGCTGGCAGCCGTCATGACATCGTCATCGGGATCCCAGGCCAGCACGCGGACGCCCGCCTGCGCATAGCCGCGGGCAAAGCTGCCGCCGATGAGGCCAAGGCCGACGATGCCGGCGCACTTGGGGCCGCCCTGGTTAACGCGCGCGTTTCTCACTGTACCCATGGGCTACTCCATGGTCTCTTGGCAGACGACCTCGCGGATGGCTCGGATGCGGCGCATGGTGTCGTCGAACTGATCGGGGGTGAGGGCCTGGGCGCCGTCGGACCAGGCTCGGCTCGGCTCGTCGTGGACCTCGATCTCCAGGCCGTTGGCGCCGCAGGCGGTCGCGGCAAGCGCCATGGGCTCAACGTAGCGGGTGTAGCCGGTGGCGTGGCTGGGGTCGGCGACGACGGGCAGGTGCGACAGGTGGTGCAGCACCGGCACGGCGTTGAGGTCGAAGGTGTTGCGAGTACGGGTTTCGAAGGTGCGGATGCCGCGCTCGCACAGGATGACGTTGTCGTTGCCCTCGCTCATGATGTACTCGGCGGCCATGAGCAGCTCATCGATCGTGCCGGACATGCCGCGCTTAAGCAAGATCGGAGTCTTGGTCTTGCCGACCTCTTTGAGCAGAGGGAAGTTCTGGGCGTTGCGGGCGCCGATCTGCATGACGTCGATTTTCTTGTCCAGGAAGACCTGTACGTCGCGCGGGTCCATGATCTCGGTGACGATCGGCATGTCGAGCTCGGCAGACGCCTTGCACAGCAGGTCCAGGCCGGCAGGGCCCATGCCCTGGTAGGCGTACGGGGAAGTGCGGGGCTTGTAGGCGCCGCCGCGCAGCATCGTGGCACCGGCGGCCTTCACGCGGCGGGCGATGCGGATGAGGTTCTCGCCCTCGACGGAGCACGGGCCAGCGATGACCTGGAACTGATCGCCGCCGATCTTGACGCCGTGGCCGCAGTCGATGACGGAGTCCTCGGGGTGGAACTTGCGGTTGGCGCGCTTGAACGGCTCGGAGACGCGCTGCACGCGCTCGACGACATCCATGGACTCGAGCAGGAACGGGTCGATCTTGGTCGTATCGCCCACCAGGCCGATGATCGTCTCATTCTCGCCGCGCGAGACATCGGTCTTCAGGCCCTTTTTCTCAATCCAGCTGACGATATGGCTGACGGCCTCGTCGCTGGCGCTCTGCTTTAAAATTGCAATCATGGTGTGCCTCTCACCTCGATGGATAACTTTTGCAAAAACGGCCCGCATCGCGAGCCGTGTATATATGGTGCATGAGAGTTTATACTATCTGACTCGCTTTTGCCTTCTAAAGTGGGCCGTTGCGCCGCGTCTTCCTCGGAATTGCAAAGCTTTTTCTTTTATTTTGATAGCCCGTGGTGCACTTGGGTATAATGCCATACGTTGGCCCTATTAGCTCAGGGGATTAGAGCGTCTGCCTCCGGAGCAGAAGGCCGTTGGTTCGAATCCAACATGGGGCACCATCGAACGTAAGACCGTCCGAACCTCGCATGGTCCGGGCGGTTTTTCTTATACCGACGCGACGTGATGGGACGTGGTATGGCAGCAACGGATATCGAGCGTGGACTCTCGACCGCCGAGGTCGAGGAGCGCATCGCCGCCGGTAAGATCAACCGCAACATGGAGCTCAAGACCAAGTCGGTCAAAGAGCTCATCATCGAGAACCTCTGCACGCTGTTCAATTTGATCAACGTGATCTTGGCGTTCCTGGTCATTTTGACCGGTTCGTTTAAGAATCTGACGTTCCTGTTCGTGGTGTTCCTCAATACCGCTATTGGCGTCATCCAGTCCATGCGTTCCAAGAAGATGGTCGATAAGCTCACGCTGCTGACCTCCAAGAAGGCCATTGCGGTGCGCGACGGCGCCGAGGTGGAGCTCGACCTGGACCAGATCGTGCTCGACGATATCATCCGCCTGGGGCGTGGCGACCAGATTCCCGCTGACGCCGTGGTGGTTTCGGGCGAGGCGCTCGTGAACGAGAGCCTGCTGACGGGCGAGAGCGACCTTATTAAGAAACAGCCCGGTTCCGAGCTCATGAGCGGCAGTTTTATCGACTCAGGCCTGCTGCGCGCCCGCGTGATCCATGTCGGCGCCGACAACTACGTGGCCAAAATTAATAACGAGGCCAAGTACGTCAAAAAGGTCAATTCCGAGATCATGAACGCGCTTAACGCCATCGTGCGCTTTGCGAGCATCATCATGATCCCGCTCGGTTTGGCGTTGTTTGCCTCGAGTGTGAGCGAGCTGTGGGATGCCGCGGGAACCCCAGGCGATAGCGCGCTTTCGTGGTGCTTCTCCGAGCTGTTGGCTGGCCATGTGCCTTCGTCGGCGCTGCTGTCCACAGTGGGCGCCCTGCTGGGCATGATCCCGCAAGGCCTGGTGCTGCTGACCTCGTCGGTGCTCGCCATCGCCACGGTGCGCCTGGCCCGCCGCAAGGTGCTGGCGCAGCAGCTCTACTGCATCGAGACGCTCGCGCGCGTCGACGTGCTGTGCCTGGACAAGACGGGCACCATCACGTCGGGTCGCATGGAGGTCGAGGGCACGTATCCGCTGCCGGTCGAGGGTATGGGTGCGGGGGAGAGCGACGCCGCCGTTCCCGTCGATACCACGGTGCTCGATTTTGCGCTGGCTAACGTGGCGCGTGCGACTTCGGCCGATGCCAACGAGACCTGCCAGGCGCTGCTCAACTATTACGCCGATCGCCCGGTCGAGGTGTCTGAGCCGCTGTCGGTCATTCCGTTCTCGTCCTCCAAAAAGTGGAGCGGCGCGTCGTTTGCGCAGGGCTCCTATGTGATGGGTGCGGCGCAGTTTGTGCTCTCTGATCGTGCGTTTGCCCAGGTCGAGAACCGTGTCGCCGAGCTTGCCGATACCTGCCGCGTGCTCGTGGTGGCGCGCGTGGACGGCTTTACGCCCGATGGCGATATGGCGGGCGAGGCTTTGTGACCATCCGCGACGAGATTCGTACCTCGGCGGCCGAGACCATCGGCTACTTTAACGAGCAGGGCGTGACCCTCAACGTGATCAGTGGCGACGACCCGCGTACGGTGTCGTCGATCGCGCGCGTGGTGGGCGTGCCGGGGGCGGACGCTTATGTGGACGCCACGACGCTCGATACGCCGGCCAAGCTCGATGCCGCAGTGGACCGCTACCATGTCTTTGGTCGTGTGACCCCGCAGCAGAAGCGCGAGCTCGTGCAGGCGCTCAAGCGCCGCGAGCACACCGTGGCCATGACGGGCGACGGCGTCAACGACGTGTTGGCGCTCAAGGAGGCCGACTGCTCCGTCGCCATGGCGGCCGGCTCCGATGCCGCGCGCAACGTGGCCGAGATCGTGCTCGTCGACAACGACTTTGCCTCGATGCCCGCCGTGGTGGCCGAAGGCCGTCGCTCCATCAACAACCTGCAGCGTTCGGCTTCGCTGTTCTTGACCAAGACGCTGTTCTCGATGGGCCTGGCGGCGCTGTGCATCGCGCTGCCGCCGTACCCTTTCGAGCCGATTCAGATGACGCTCATCAACTTCTTCTGCATCGGCGCGCCGGGCTTTGTGTTGGGCCTGGAGCCCAACAATGCTCGCGTGAAGGGTGCGTTTTTGACCAACGTGCTCAAGCGTGCACTGCCGGCGTCGATTGCGGTCATTTTGGCTGCGGCGCTCGATATCTTTGTGGCGCGCGTGTTTGGCTTTAGCCAGCTCACGCTGTCTACGATGTGCCTGCTTACGTCGTGCGCGGCGAGCGTCAGCCTGATCTGGCGCATCTCGCAGCCTCTCACGCCCTTGCGCGTGGTGCTCTTTGTGTTTGTAGTCGCTGGCATCTTGGTGGGCGTTATCGGATTCCCGGAGCTGCTGTCTATTGCCAACCTGTCGATGGGCCAGATGGTTATCTTGGCTGTCATCGTGGTCTTTACCTGCTCGGTGTTCTTTAAGCTCGCCACGATGATGGATTCGCTCAAGCCGCGTCGTCGTCATGCCGCAACTGGTTTTGGACGCGGTGTGCGCGTCCACCTGGGTCGCGGTGGCGGCAAGGTGAGCTCGACGGGTTCGACGGCGGAGCGTTTTGCCAAGCGCGTCGCCGCCGACATGGCGCAGCGCCGCGAAGATCGCACCGCTCGCGAGGCCGAGGCCCGCGCACTCGAGGGCGTGGCCCAGGTCCAGCCCAAGAAAAAGAAGGGTAGCGGAGCCAAGCGCTCTCGCGTAACCAAGTCCGCCCAAGGCATCAAAGTCTCGATGCCGAGCAAAAAGAAGAAGTAACTACGCGCCCTGGCGATGTTGAATTGGTGCCTTGCTCCAGTGGAGCCGTGGCGATGTTATGCTCTAACCTCGATTGTTTGAATTGCTTCGAAAAGAGGATGCCGTGATCTGCCCGCATTGCCTTAAGACTATCGAGGACGGCGCCTCGTTCTGCCCCTACTGCAACGCCTATGTGGGTCCGGGCGATGGTCCCGAGCACACCGAGTTTGTGTTCTGTGAGGGCTGCGGTGCCCGTCTTTCTCCGCATGATCGTACATGCCCCAAATGCGGACGCCCGGCTCCGGGTATCCTCTCCGAGGACGCGGCTGCATCCGATCTGGCAGCGGGCCGCACGGCGGGCTTTCCGCGCCTAACGCAAGAGCAGATCGATACCGAGGTGCCGCATGCGCCGGCCTCTGCCGCTGCGGTGCTTTCGGACGCCGCCGACCCCAATGAGACCTGCGTGCTGCCAGCTTTCGATAAGGATTTCGGTATCCCCAAGGTCGATATTCCCATGCCCGTTTCCCTGCATGACGATGCTCAAAAACCCAAGCGCAAGGTGCACCCCGACGAGGATGCCTATCACAAGCACAAGCGTCATATTCCCAAGCCGCTTATCGTCATCGCGGTCCTTGCCGTCGTTTGCGGCGGTGCCTATTGGTTCGTGACGACCGATCCCATGGGTGTCATGCCTGGCTTCTACGACCAGTTTGGCCAGGCCGCGCAGACGACCTTCCCCACGCGCCAAAAGGGCGAGGCCACTGAGGACGATACCAAGCAGGACGATTCTGCCGAGGTGGTCCAGGAAGAAACCGTGCTCACCGATGATCAGCTCTATACCAGGCTCGACGGTCTGTATCAGACCATCGTGTCCTACGCTGACGAAGACCAGATCGGCGAGGTCATCGATTCCTTTAACAACGGCTATCTCCGAACGCCGCTGTCCACCCGTCAGGAGCTGTCGCAGAGTGCCTACGCCCTGCGCGACCAGATCAAAAAGACGCAAGATGAGCTTAACAACCTGAAAGTACAGGACGATACGGTCTATGCGGACGACATCGCCCACTTAAAGCAGCTTGCCGAGTGGATGTATGAGCGCGTCGACGTGATCTGCCAGAGCTGGGACATCTCGCTGGCCATTCCCGATGGCGAGTCGATGAGTTCCCACCAAAGCGAGATCCTGGCGCCCATCGCGCAGGGT
>CABMPS010000110.1 GCA_902388545.1 uncultured Collinsella sp. | reverse complement strand
GGCATTTTGGATGTGCCCCGAGGCGGTGCTGCTGCTGGACAACAGTGCGGCCGATGTCATGCGCGAGACCTATGCCGATATGCTTGTGGCAATTGATGACTTTGACACCGCCATGCTCAAGCCCGGCCTGGTCGCCCATGTGCAGGGGCGCCGCGTGCTGGCGCTCGACGGTTTTGAGGCGGCGCTCACCGACAAGGCCGCCAAGCAGCGCATGTGGGCCTACATTAAGCAGCTGACCCCGGCGGCTGCACCGCTGTAGCGAGGTTGGCGGCAGCCCCTACATCACGGCGCGCAGCTCAAACCGGTCGCCGTTAATGCGGAACTGGCAGTTGCCGTTCATGCGCTCGACGGCAAGCATAATGCTCTTGGTGCCAAAGCCGTGCCCAGTGTGCTGAGTCACGGGCATGCCGTCGACCATGTGCGGCGCACGGCCAAACGTGTTGGAAACCAGCAATAGAAGCTGACCGTCTTCGTAGCGAAGGTCCAGGTCGACAAACCGCTTGCCTTCGGGGGCGGCGCTCGCCGCGGCGATGGCATTGTCCAGGGCGTTCGATACCACACTGAATAGATCGACATCGCCCACGTGGACGGTTTCGGGCACGGCGGCGTGCAGGTCGGCGGTGATGCCGTGCGCGTTGATGTCCGCGGAAAGCGACGAGAGCGCAATGTTGACCGTTTCGTTGGCGCAGTAGCGGCGCACGGCGGTGCGGTCGTTGGTCTCGCAGAGCGCGTCGATGCGCTCGAGTGCCTCATCGGTGTGACCCTCTTCGATCAGGGCCGCTAGACCGCGCAGGTAGTGGCGCATGTCGTATCACATTGAGACCAAGTCAAGAAGAATCGCTTCGGTCGAATCGCGTCTTTTGGGTGAGTTCTCAACGTCCGCTGCCGCTGGTTTCCACCGTATGCCGAAAACACCCGGACGATGCCGTGCAGATCGCTTCGCTCTGCTATAGTCTCCCAAATTCACGTTTTCTATTGGGATGGTGGTTAATATGGGCGACATACTCGAATCGTTCCTGCGCGTGGCGATGGTGGTGTTCATCGTCGGTCCGCTCACTGCATGGGTCGCCCGTCGCGGCGCGCGTGAGCGCAGTGAGGCGACGGACAGCCTCGATCGCTTCACGGTGCGCATGCCCGCTGCCATCCGCACGATCATCGCCTGCTGCGCGGTCGCGTTCGAGCTGCTCATGTTGGGTGTTTACGTCTGGCAGGGCGTTTCGCTGGGCGAGTGGGGCCACGAGCTTGTGTGGTTCGGCCACGCCATGGCACTTGCGGGCATGGCCATCTGGGCCCTGCTGAGCATCCCACGCATCGACGTGGACGGTGAACGAATTCTCTCGCGTAACGCCTTCGGCATCCGCAAGGAGACGACGTTCGGCAACATCACCCATGCAACGCTTCACACGCAGATGATGAGGATCGACCTGTTCGAGGGCGATCGAAAGTTCTGCTCGATAAGCCTCGAGGGGGTGTGCTCGCTCAACCTCCTCGCCCGTCTGGAGGAAGAGGGCATCGAAGTCTCGGACGCCGTCGACGGTCCCATGACCAAGGCGGGCCTGTGTTGGTCTGCCGTCAAGCCGTTGACGATTGTTTTCAACGGCATGGCGCTCGTCTTCTCGCTCGTGATCGCCTTCATGGCTGTTTTCACCGATGCCGGAGCCCGCTTGCTCTTGCTCGTTCCGTTCCTCTTCCTGTTCATAGGGGGACTCCTGCCCCTGCTTATGCTCAGCATGCCCGCCCGTGGTATCTACGAGATCGGCAGGCAGGAGCGCGAACTCGGTTTCTCCTTCGCCGAGGAGATGGCAAGTCGAGGTGCCACGGGCACTTCGCTTGTCGACGACGATTGGTTCATCGAGATCAGCAATGCCCGCGTCGTGGCGTTCCGCCGCGATTACCTCAAGAAGGTCACGGCGCACGAGGACAGCGAGAGCGGCGACCGCTGCACGGTGACTACGAAGGGCGGTCGAAAAATCAAGGTGTATGCAGCGGGCAGCACGCTCGAGGACCTGCGCACGTGGTTCAAACAGGGTGCCAAGGCCAGAAGCACGCTCGACCGTGCAGAGGACGCGCTCGAGACGACGTCTGATTGGGTTGTCTGACCTGTATCGTCTTTTCGGACACGCATGCTAGAGGCCCAATCCTTTAGAATGCATTCATCGACGACCGAGAGGACGGTATGCTATGTCCAACCCAGCCGCCAAGTACACCGACGAGTTCAGGCGCGAGACCGCCGACTACATCATCTCGACGGGCAGGCCGATAACGGAATGCTGCGCAGAACTGGGCCTGAATTCCAAGACCGTGAACAAGTGGGTGCAGAACCGCCGGCGCGAGCTTGCCGGCGGGCCCGACCCCAAGGCCGAGGACCGCGAGCTTCGCGAGGCGAAAAGGCGCATACGCGAGCTCGAGATGGAGAACGCCTTCTTGAAAAAAGCCGCGGCCTTCTTCGCCAAAAGCCAGGCGTAGCCGCATGCTACCGGATGATGTTGGCGGAGAAGGCCGAATTCCCGGTGAAAATGATGGCCCGCGTGCTCGGCGTGAGCCGATCGGGCTTCTACTCGTGGCTCTCCAACGGCTGCCCGCGAGAAAACTGGTTGGCCGAGCGCGAGGCGGTCCGGCGCGTGTGGCTGGAGTCGGACCGCAGGTTCGTGAAATGCTTCCTGCCCGGCGAGTTCTCCGGATTGACCCTGTACAGGGTGCGCAAGCTGATGCACGAGCTGGGAATACGCGGCTGCACGCCCAACGCCAGGAAGCGCACCACCATCCCCGACCCGAAGGCCAGGCCCCGGCCCGACCTGGTGAGCCGCGACTTCACCAGTCCCGTTCCAACCTACAAGCTCGTGGGCGACATCACCTACCTGCGCACCGGCGAGGGATGGCTGTACCTGTCGACGGTCATCGACCTCAACACCCGCATGGTGGTGGGCTGGTCGCTCTCCGAGCGCATGACCGCCGACATCGTGGTTTCGGCGCTGGCGTCGGCCAAATCGCGCGGCTACGTGGCCGGCAACGCGATATTCCACGCCGACCGCGGCGCCCAGTACACCAGCAGGCTTCTGGCCGAATGGGCGCGCGACAACGACGTGCGGCTGTCCTGCAGCCGCACCGGCAACTGCCACGACAACGCGGTGGCCGAGTCGTTCCTCGCCACGCTGAAGAACGAGATGTACTACAGGCGCAGCTTCCCGACCAGGGATTCCGCCAAGCACGCGGTGGTCGAGTTCATCGAGGCGTACTACAACCGCCGAAGGCCCCGCTCGACGATCGGCTACAAGGTGCCGGCCGAGGCCATGGCGGCCTTCTTCGAGAGAACCGAGCCCAAGCCCGAGGCCATGCCTATGGCCGCTTGATTCCTCGAGCTTGCGTGTCCGAAATCTTGACACAGGTCAGAAGGCCTCGATGCCAGCGCTGCGCCGATATGGGGCAGCGGCCCCCCCCGTTGGCCGCCATGGCCCTGACTTCCGAGCGTATGCTGGCGCCGCTCGTCTTAAGACGTCGACCTCCATCCGGAGCCTGCGGTTCTCGCGCTCGGGCTCCAGGATCCGGTTCTACTCGGGCGTGCGGTTGTCGGCGGCGCGCGGCGAGCCGGTCTCGTTTATCGACTTGACCCGCCTCTCCACGGTGCTCTTGTCGAGGTCGCACTCGTCCATGGCCTCGCGCCTGGGCTTTCCGGCGTTGTGGAGATCGACTATCTTCCTCTTGAACTCGTCGGTGAAATGCCTCGGTCTGGGGCCGGTCGAGGCCGAGCCCCCGGTCCGGCTGGGGTAGCATGTCGCTGCGGACCACTGTCTTTCCTCTCGTTGAATATCTAGGCGCTGACGATTCTAGGCGATGGCCCTCTCTTGCTTCTTACACCTCGATTGTGCTCGCTACCCCCAGCGGGTCCGGATCGAGCGATCCGGACCCGCTTTTGGGGTTTGCCGGAAACCCGGTGGTCAAAAAAGGCCAAATATGAGTACTGTTACCAGTTTGGTGGCAGCCAAATGGCCTCAAAAATCGGTGCCAGAGGCCAAAAGTGCATCGATTTTCGTTCTTCAGAGTCGCGATCGGGCTCCAAACAAGGCGATTTTGCTGCTCTGGACCGGAAAATCGATGCTACTAATTTGGTGACAGTACTCATATTTGGCCCTTTTTGACCACTGCCCCTTGGTCCAGGACAAAACGGGCTGCCCGAATCATGGGGCGGGTCCATTTTCGGCTGTCCTCAGCTTGCCAGTTCGAAAATGGACCTGCCGCATGATTGAATCTTTATTTCAACTTTACACCTAGGTTTACAGCTGTCTTGTCAGCTGTAAACCTAGGTGTCATACTAAAGCCCCAAGATTCGCCAAAAGAGAGGGGCCTTGATGGCACAGAGCGCGAACATGGATGCATCGGAGCTTGCACGCGATATCGCGGCCGGCCTAGCATCGGCAACGACGGCAACGGAGCGCGCGGCACTGGTGCCCGCAGAGCTCGTCGAGGCCATTCAGCAACTAAAAGCCCAACGTGACGCGGTAATCCTGGCGCACTACTATGTGGCGCCCGAGGTCCAAGCCGTTGCCGATTACGTCGGCGACAGTTTCTACCTGGCAAAACTCGCCAAGAGCCTGCCGCAGCAGACTATCGTGCTGTGCGGCGTGGAGTTTATGGGCGAGAGTGCCAAGCTGCTCAACCCCACCAAGACCGTGCTGCTGCCCGAGCCGGGCGCGGACTGCCCCATGGCTCACATGGTCAAGCGCGAGACGGTCGACGCGGCGCGCGCCGAGTACGGTGACGACCTTGCCGTGGTCTGCTACGTCAACTCCACGGTCGAGATCAAGAGCTGGAGCGACGTGTGCGTCACCAGCTCCAACGCCGTCAAGATCGTGTCCGAGCTGCCGCAGCAGCACGTCCTGTTCATCCCCGACCAAAACCTGGGCCGCTTCGTAGCCGAGCAGGTGCCGCAAAAGCACGTCATCCTCAACAACGGCTACTGCCCGCGCCATCACATCATCACCGTCGAGCAGATCGTCGACGCGACGGAGGCCCACCCCGACGCGCTCGTGCTGGCGCATCCTGAGTGCAAGGCCGACGTCCTGGCCGAGGCCGACTACATCGGCTCCACCGCCGGCATCATCAAGTATGCCGAGGAGTCCGACGCCAGCGAGTTCATTATCGTGACGGTCCGCGGCGTGCTCTACGAGCTCGAGCGCCGCTGCCAGGGCACCGGCAAGAAGTTCCACTTCCCCGCGGTGCAGCCCACCTGCGTCAACATGGACCTCATCACGCTCGAAAAGCTCGTGCGCTGCCTGGAGACGGGCGAGGGCGAGGTGCAGATCGGCGTCTCGGACGAGGCGGCAGACCAGGCCAAGCTCACGCTCGACCGTATGCTCGAGTACGCAGCGCGCTAGAACAATGTGACATGAGGGACAGTCCCGCATGTCACATTACAAGGGAGAGGATTCCTGTGGAAACCAAACAATACCCCGACATGGAGTGCGACGTCGTCATTGCCGGCTGTGGCGTGGCGGGCCTGTACGCGGCCCTCAATCTGCCGACGAGCACGCGCGTGATCATGCTCTCCAAGGGCGCTGTCGACGAGTGCGATTCGATGCTCGCGCAGGGCGGTATCTGCGTACTGCCCGAGGGCTCGGACTACGATGCCTTCTTTGAGGACACCATGCACGCCGGCCACTACGAGAATCGCCGCGAGAGCGTCGACATCATGATCCGTTCGAGCCGTTCGGTCATCAACGACCTGCTAGCGATGGGCGTGGATTTTGAGCGCAAGGCCGACGGCAGCCTCAACTTTACCCGCGAGGGCGCGCACAGCCGTCCGCGTATTGCCTTCCATGCCGACATTACGGGCAAGGAGATCACGACCAAGCTGCTCCAGGCCGTTCGCAAGCTGGATAACGTGCAGATTTTGGAGCACGTGGCCATGACCGACATCCTGACGGGCGAGCGTGACGGCGTCACGGTGTGTGTCGGTGTCGTCGCCGTTTCCGTGGACGAGGACAACTCGGTTCGTCCCGCCGACGAGCTGGCAAATGCCGCCGAGGGCGTGCATGCCGGCGAGCCGTTTAAGATTCATGCCCGCCGCACGCTGTGGGCGACAGGCGGTATCGGCGGCGTGTACGACCATTCGACTAACTACCCGCAGCTCACGGGCGATGCATGCTACATCGCTCAGGAGCATGGCATTAAGATGGAGCACCTGGACTACGTGCAGATTCACCCCACGGGGCTGTTCTCGCCGCAGCCGGGTCGCACCTTCCTGATCAGCGAGAGCTGCCGCGGCGAGGGCGCGATTTTGCTCAACGCCGCCGGCGAGCGCTTTACCGACGAGCTTCAGCCGCGCGATGTGGTCGCTGCCGCTATTCGCGAGCAGATGAAGCAGGACGGTACCGAGCACGAGTGGCTGAGTTTTGCCCCCGTCGAGCGCGATGTGGTGACCGGGCACTTTGCCAACATTCGCGCGCGCTGCCTGGAGGACGGCCGCGACATCTTGGACGAGCCCATCCCCGTTACGCCCACGCAGCACTACTTTATGGGTGGCGTATGGGTCGATAAGGACGGCCGCACCTCGATGCCCGAGCTCTACGCCGCGGGCGAGACGGCCTGCAACGGCGTTCACGGCAAGAATCGCCTGGCTTCCAACAGCCTGCTCGAGTCCCTGGTTTGGGGCCGCCGTGCCGCCTGGTGCATGCGCACCGGCGAGTCGCTCGCCGTGGAGCAGGCGGGCGAGCCCGCGCTTGACGGGCGTCA
>CABMPS010000109.1 GCA_902388545.1 uncultured Collinsella sp. | reverse complement strand
TTGCCCTTCTTTGGGGTACCATGAAAAACGTCTGTATTTCGATTCCTTCGGGAGGCTTGTATGAGTCCCATTCAAATCGCCCTGCTGGTGCTCGCCGTTGCTGGCGTGTGGGCTGTTGTCGAGCTCGCGCTCACGCTGCTCAAGACCCGCACCGTCGTCGACTCGCTCGACAAGACGGTGAGCGACCTCAATAATACGCTCGCCGAGGCACAGCCCGTTGTGGCAAAGCTCGATGGCGCCGTTGACGAGCTTACGCCGGCACTTGCCCAGATGGAGCCGCTCCTCAAGTCGAGCAAGACTGCCGTTGACGCCCTGACGTCTAACCTCGTTGAGGTTGAGGCGGTCGTTCGCGACATTTCCGAGGTTACGGGCAGCATGGCCGAGGCCAGTAATGCCGTATCGAGCGTGACTGATTCTGCGGCTGGTGCCGTTCAGAAGCTCTTCCGATCTAAGCCCCCGCAGCCGACGCCGAGCGCAAACTTTCCGCTGCCGCCGAAGCCGAGCAGCCGACTGAGCGCGTCCTAATTGGCGAAACCGGGGACGAGGCCGCTGCTGACGACGATGATGTTCAGAAGCCCGCAGCCAAGCCTGCTCAGTATTACACCTATACGCCTGCCGAGACCTCCGAGGAGTCCTGCGATGAGTAGTGAAGCAACCTGCCCCATCACGCTGAGCGTTGCCGGTGATCCTCGTCTCGCGCGCTTGGTGCGCATGACGGCCGCCAACGTCGGCGCCCTGTGCTCTATGTCCGTCGATCGCATCGAGGATATCCGCATGGCTGCCGAGGAAGCCTTCATCTTTGGGTGCACCGCGGTCGACTGCGACGACATCACGATCAATTTCGATGTGGACGAATCTCACGTCGGCATGACCTTTACCTTTGGGGAACAGGCCACCGTCGACGAGGATGACCAGGCTGCTGTGTATGCCGAGCTCATTCTTGCAAGCGTGTGCGATTCCTACGAAAAGACTGCGGCGCCCCTAACGCTTTCCCTCGACCTCAAGGCGGATATCTAATATGACCGAACGTTCCCGGAGCGGCAAGACCGCTTGGGACAAGGAGAAAACCCGCGAGCTGTTTCGTCGTTATAAGGAGACCGGCGATCCGGATGCTCGCGAGCAGCTCGTCATGTCCCATATGAACCTGGTAAGGTTTCTTGCCAACAAATTTAAGAACCGCGGCGAGCCGCTCGATGACCTTTTGCAGGTCGGGTACTTGGGCTTGCTCAAGGCTATCGATCGCTTTGATCCTGAGCGCGGACTCGAGTTCACGACGTTTGCCACGCCCACCATCTTGGGCGAGATTAAGCGCCACTTCCGCGACAAGGGCTGGAGCGTGCGCGTGCCCCGTCGTTTGCAGGAGCTCTCGGCCAAGGTCAACCAGGCTACCGATAAGCTCACCAACGAGCTGCAGCGTTCGCCCAAGGTTGAGGAAATCGCCGAATACCTGGACGTGACCGTCGACGAGGTGCTCGAAGCCATGGAGTCGTCCTCGGCCTACACCTCGGTGCCCATCGAGGCCCCCGGTGCGTCCGATTCCGATGATGCGCCTTCGATTCTCGATCGCTATGTCGACGACGACAACGAGCTCGACTTTACCGATGACCGCCTGGTAATCGAGGAAGCCATCCGCGATTTCTCGCCGCGCGAGCGCGAGGTTATCGAGCTGCGCTTCGTTAAGGGCATGACCCAGATCGAGATTGCCAAGAAGCTTGGCATCTCGCAGGTGCAGGTCTCGCGCCTGCTGCGCCGTACCCTTAAGAAGATTCAAGATAAGATCGACCCCGACGGAGTGATGATTCGTTCATGAGTGAGCACCCCCAACAAATCGATCGCGTGCTGCGCGACACCCGCATTCTGACGCTTCGCATTTGGGCTGTTGTCGGCTGCATTGTCATCGCCGCTGTCATCTTTAACCTTATGGGCATCCTGGCACCGGTTATTGAGTTTCTTGCCGTCGGCTCCATCATTGCTTTTGTGATGTCCCCGATCACCAACTGGCTCGAGCACCATGGCGTGAATCGCGGCATCGGTTCGCTTATCGCGCTAATTGTTGTTGTTGCCGTGCTCGTCGGTGTCGTTTGTATCTTGTCGCCGATTCTCTTTGGTCAGATCATGGAAGTCCTGAGCCGCCTGCCTGAGCAGCTTCGTGTTGCGGGTGGCGACCTCAACGAGATGATCTCGCATGCCAAGACGCTTAACAACACGCCGCTCAAGGAGTATCTGGACGATAATCTTTCGTCGCTTGTTACCGTGGCATCGAAGTACGTGTCTCAGATCGCTGCCGAGCTTGGCCGCGGTGTGTTCCCGCTCATCACCAATACGGCCTCGCAGTTGTTCGTGCTCTTCCTTGGTCTGGTGCTTGCGTACTGGATGGCCTGCGACTACCCTCGCATGCACCACGAGATTTGCACCATCATCGGTCAGGAGAAGGAGACCTCGTACCGCTTTATGGTCGCCATCCTTTCTCGCTCTGTCGGCGGCTACATGCGCGGTATGGTCGTGACGTCCATCTGCGGTGGTTTCCTCGCTTTTATCGGTTTTATTATCATCGGCCATCCGTATGCGGCGCTCATGGCTATCTTTACCGGCATCATGCATTTGGTTCCGGTCGTCGGTCCCTGGGTGAGCGCAGCAATCGCCACGGTGCTCGGTTTCATGTTCAGCCCCATGTTGGCGTTGTGGACGCTCGTCGTGACGATGGTCGCGCAAAACGTTACCGATAACGTGATTTCGCCCAAGGTCATGCAGAGCTCGGTTCAGGTGCATCCCATCATGAGCCTCACGGCGCTCGTTATTGGCTCGGCACTTATGGGCCCCATCGGCATGATTATTGCCATCCCGCTGTGTGCGGCCCTCAAGGGTATCTTCGTGTACTACTTCGAGAATGAGACCGGCCGTCAGCTTGTGGCTTATGACGGCGCCGTGTTTAAGGGCACGCCGTACCGCGATGCCGATGGCAACCCGGTCGCCGCCTACGATGCGCTCGGCGATGACACCTTCATTTACGAGTCCGAGCTCATCGGCAACGAGACTGCGCCCGAGGCCAAGGCCATGCCCAAGCCCGAGCTTGATAATCCCTGGATTAAGCTCTCTGGCCTGCAGCCCGATGCCACGGGCTTCTTCAAGAACCCCTTTGCCAAGGACGATGACTCCAACACGGACGACGATACCAAAACCGGCATCGACGGCTCCATGGACGACTCGGATTCTAAATAGGTCCTATTAACGTTTCTTGAAGTTGTAAATGACAAGAAACGCGAGCAGAGCGATTGATAAGGGGCCGGCAACATAGAAAAAGAGAATGTCAATTGCACGTAGAGTGTAATAAGCCTTATCGCCGGACATTACTGCATACAACACGTAGCCAAATGCTGGTTGGTTTGCGTACCAGCAGGTGAAAGCCAAAAGCGTTAAAAGTGCCGCTAACAGAAGTGCATTGAGGAAAAATCGTTTGCTTTTCATCGATCGCTCCTTCCGGGTGACTCTTATATGTAATTCTACAGCAGCCCTTTTTCAAAGGATCGCACAGTACTAAATAACGTGCACTTTCGCTGTAGGGTCGCTGTTTGGCGGCCCTCTTTTTTGCACAGGCGCGGTGGGATGGTAATATCGTTACGTTTGAACTGTTTCGATGTGAAACCGAGGAGATTCCCTCTATGAGTGCTGACTACCCGTCAATGACTACGGCCGAGATCCGCTCTAAGTTCCTCAACTTCTTTGAGGAGCGCGGTCTTAAGCTCTATCCTTCTTCGTCCCTCGTCCCCGACGACCCTTCGCTGCTGCTTGCCAACGCCGGTATGAACCAGTTTAAGGAGTACTACCAGGGCAAGAAGACCATGAAGGAGATCGGCGCGATCTCCTGCCAGAAGTGCGTCCGCACCAACGACATCGATTGCATCGGCGAAGACGGCCGTCACCTGTCCTTCTTCGAGATGCTCGGCGACTTCTCCTTTGGCGGCGTCTCCAAGCAGCAGGCCTGCGCTTGGGCCTTTGAGCTCATTACCAAGGAGTTCAAGCTGCCGCTCGATCGCCTGTACTTCACCGTCTTTACCGAGGACGACGAGACCCATGACGTGTGGCGCTCCCTGGGCGTTGCCGAGGATCACATCTCCCGCCTGGGCGAGGACGACAACTTCTGGGCCGCTGGCCCCACCGGCCCCTGCGGTCCGTGCTCCGAGATCTACTTTGACATGGGCGAGGAGGTCGGCTGCGGCAGCCCCGACTGCAAGCCCGCTTCCTGGAGTTCTGGAATCTCGTCTTTACCCAGTACGACCGCCAGGAGGATGGTTCCATGCCGGAGCTGCCGCACCGCAACCTCGATACGGGCATGGGTCTGGAGCGCATGGCCGCCATCATGCAGCACAAGACCGCTAACTACGACGGCGATCTGATGCAGCACCTCATCAAGCTGGGCGAGAAGATCAGCGGCAAGACCTATGACGCCGACGATTACTCCGGTGCTAGCCGCTCCCTGCGCATCATCGCCGACCACTCCCGTGCCGTCGACTTTATGATCTCCGACGGCATCCTGCCCGGCAACGAGGGTCGCGAGTACGTCCTTCGCCGCCTGCTCCGCCGTGCCGTGTTCCACGGTCGTCTGCTGGGCATCGAGGGCGCCTTCCTGACCAAGTTCATCGACGAGGTCAACGCTCAGATGGGCGAGGCTTATCCCGAGCTGCTCAAGAACGTCGCGCTCGTTAAGGGCATCGTCGCCTCCGAGGAGGAGCGTTTCTCAACGACGCTCGACAACGGCCGCATTTACCTTGACGAGGCCCTGGCCGCGCTCGCCGACGGCGCTGTCCTTCCGGGCGACGTTGCCTTTAAGCTGCACGACACCTTTGGTTTCCCCATCGACCTGACCGTCGAGATTGCCGGCGCTGCTGGCCACGACGTCGACATGGACGGTTTCACCGCCTGCATGGAGGACCAGAAGGCCCGCGCTCGCGCCAACGCTAAGGGCGATGCCTGGGGCAGCTTCAATGACGTGTGGGTCGAGCTTTCCGACAAGGTTGCCGCGACCGAGTTCGACGGCTATGACAACGATGTGATCGTAGGCGCCAAGGTTGTTGCCATCGTGCGCAACGGCGAGTCCGTCGAGTCCGCTGCCGCCGGCGAGGACGTCGAGGTCGTTCTCGACCGCACCCCGTTCTATGCCGAGATGGGTGGCCAGCAAGGCGATGCCGGCAAGCTTTCCGCCGAGGGCGTTGTTCTGACCGTTGCCGACACCAAGAACCACAACGGTCTGTATGCCCACGTCGCGCACGTTGTCGATGGCACGCTGACTGTCGGTGCCGCTGTGACCGCCGTGCTCGACGCCGAGCGCCGTGGCTTCCTGCGTCGCAACCACACCGCCACGCACCTGCTCGACGCCGCGCTTAAGCAGGTCCTGGGCGAGCATGTCTCCCAGGCTGGCTCGCTGGTGACGCCCGAGCACCTGCGCTTTGACTTCACGCACTTCGAGGCCCTGTCCTCTGAGCAGCTCAAGGCTGTCGAGGACCTGGTCAACCAGCAGATCTTCGCCTCCAAGCCGGTCGTTACCCGCGTCATGGGCATCGACGAGGCCAAGGCCGCCGGTGCTGTCGCCCTGTTTGGCGAGAAGTATGGTGACGTCGTCCGCGTTGTCTCCGTGGGCGCTGAGGATCAGCCGTTCTCCCGTGAGCTCTGCGGTGGTACCCATGCCGCCAACACCGCCGAGATCGGCCTGTTCAAGATCATTTCCGAGTCCTCCACGGGTTCCAACGTCCGCCGTATCGAGGCCGTGACCTCTAAGGGTGCTCTCGACTACATGGCCGACCGCCTGGCACTCGTCGACGCCGCTGCCGCTGCGCTCAAGTGCCGCGTCGACGAGGTTCCCGCCCGCGTGGAGAACCTGCAGGCCGAGCTGCGCGAGACTTCCAACAAGCTCAAGAAGGCGCTGACCGGTGGCTCCTCCGATGCTATCTCCAGCGCCATCGAGGGCGCCGTCGAGCTCGACGGCTACAAGCTCGTCGTCGCTGAGCTCCAGGGCCTTGAGGCTGCCGACCTGCGAAACGTCTGGGATACCGTGCACCAGAAGGTCGCCGGTCCTGTCGCCTGCGTCGTCGCCAGCGTGACCGAGAAGGGCACCCCGGCCCTGCTCGCCGCCGGCTCTGATGACGCCGTCAAGGCCGGTTTCCACGCCGGTAACGTGATCAAGCAGATCGCGGGCCTGGTCGACGGTCGCGGTGGCGGCCGTCCCAACATGGCCCAGGCCGGTGGCAAGAACGCCGCTGGCATCGCCGATGCCCTCGCGGCCGCTAAGACCGCGCTCGGCGCCTAAGAATCTAGGTAGTCGCTGTGGTCGCGCTCGCGCTGGACATAGGGGAGACCAGGATCGGCATCGCCGTCTCGAGCCGTGATGGCAAGATGGCGATGCCCGTCAAAGTGCTCCCGGCCGCCGAAGTCACCGGTGTGGCCAAGACGTTCCGCTATCTGGTCGAGGACTATGAGCCCGACATTCTGGTAAGCGGACGTCCCCTGACCATGGCCGGTGAGCCCGGCCCCCAGGCCGAGCGCGTTGCCGCCGTGGCGCAAAAGATTGCCCAAGAGCTCGATCTTCCGCTTGAGTTTGAGGACGAGCGTCTGTCCTCGCAAGAGGCAAAGCGTATCCTGCGCGAGCAGGGGCTCAATGAAAAGCAAATGAGGGGCAAGGTCGACATGATCGCCGCCAGCCTGTTTTTGCAGACGTGGCTCGATCGTAAAAACGAGGCTGCATTTTATGCAGGTTGGC
>CABMPS010000108.1 GCA_902388545.1 uncultured Collinsella sp. | reverse complement strand
TGCTCGACAAGCGAAGCAGTCAGCTCGTCATCGGAATATGTTGGGCTCTGAGTATCCATAGCGTTCATCATAACGCAGGGTGCGGACACCCCATGTTGTCCGCACCCCGTTCGTTTGCATGGTTGTTCTGGTGACACCGTCGACTCAGCCATCGGCCACTAACTCACAGTTTCCTCGCCAAAGCGATACAGCTCTTCATTGACCTTTTGGAGGCTACAGCCACGGTCGATGCAAAAGATAATGATTGCATCGCGACGGTCCTTGCAGTTGAGGACGCTCACTCCGGCAGCCGTCAGGGCGCGGTTGGTCTCTTTCATCGACAGCGCCATTGCAAAGGCAATCTGCAGCACCTTATTGCGGCTCGGATTGCGCGAACCGGTAAAGATCTGATAGCCAAAGGTCTCGTTGAGGTCGGCCATACGCACCACGCGCGAACGCTCGAGCCCCTTCTCTTGCAGCAACCGCTTTAAGTAATCAGAAAGCGACGGGGCGGCAAAGTCGTGTTCCTTGATATAGCCATCGATACTCGGCGCATCAAGGAGCTCGTTGAGCAACTCGTCCGTCAGCTTTTTATCGGGCATGCGGCTTCACCTCCCCATGCGGTCAACAACGGCAACAAGCTAGGCAAGCACCCAGCTCGCAGTCGCGGACTTATCAAACACGTTGGCAAAATAGAGAGCCTTCTTGATGTCGCCATCAAAGTAGATATTGCCCGCCACGGAGCCACCGGCGGCAAGGGTGCCAGACTGCAGCTCATCGGAGCCCTCGCTGTAATAACCCTGGTTCTGCTGAGCACCGTTGGCGTCCTCGCCCTTCCAGTCGTAGATATTGTAGTCCGCGCCCTCATCGCCATTGTTGACGTACGTGACGTGAATACCCGTCATGGTCGAACCGTCATAATTTGTGAGACCGGGCTGGAAGGAATCGACGACGACGGAAAGGCCAGCGGTCGTGGTCACCGTCGTGCCAACAGCCAGGTCAGTCGTAGACTGCTCCTCCTTCTTCGCCTCTTCCTTCTTGTCGCCATCACCAGCGTCCTCGGTGACGGTCGCCTTATCGCTACCACAACCGGCAAGAAGACCGGCAGTCCCCAAGACGACGGTGGCGAATGCACCTAGTGCAGCGCGACGGCTCAGCAGCACTTCATTTTCGAGCTTATTCATCATGCGTCCTTCCTACGATCCGGCTACCGCGCCGGCACACAGCACATCGTAGGAAGGATTAAACTTGAATTCACTAGCTGAGAGCTAAAGTTGCGGTAAACGGCCAATGCGGTTATCCGAACGCCGAGCAAACGCACTTTGCGCGACCGTCTGCTGGCAGTGCATCAACCCAACGTGACGGATTCCCCGGTAAAGGTACTCACAAGCAACAGGATAAAGAAAACTAAATAGCTGATGCTCAATAGGTAGGCGACGACTAAAAAGATGGTCCATCCGACATTGGTCTTACCATCGGCACGACGTTGCTCGCGAGAACGGCACAGCCAGACCGTCACGCCAATGGCCACAATCAGCAGCACGAGCGCCGCCGCGGCCAACCCGGCAAGCGCAAACATCACGCCAATGCTCACAGCAATAACCGGAAGCAGCAGCAAGCCACACCCGCATCCACCCGGACTATATACGGAAGACTGTCGGCGCTTCATCGTCACTCCAAGTTAAGCAATCGTTTGTAGACATCGAGGCCCTTGAGTAGGATTTCCTCGTCAAAGAGCATGGTATCGGTATGCAGAGCGCTCGTGGCATAGGCGGGGCAGCCATCCGAATCGCTCGGGTTTTCTTGACCCTCCGGCACGCCCGTGCCCAGCAAGAAGAACACGCCCGGCAGATGACGCTGATAGAACGCGAAATCCTCGGCGATTAGCAGTGGCTCATCCACAAGTTGCAGCTCGGACAAGGCAGGCGCAATGTGGGCGAACAGCTCGGGGTCGTTATCGACCGGCGGATAGCCCTCGGCAAAGTCGAGGTCGCACGTGCAGCCTGTTGCGGCGCAGGCCTCGTCCAACACGCGGCGCACGCCCTCGCGCGCACGGTCGAACATACCGTCCGTAAACACGCGCAGGCTGCCAGCCACATGGGCCTCCCCCGCCACCGCATTGCAGACGGTGCCGGCCTGCAGCAGGCCGAACTTACCAATGCAGGGCTCGTCGGCACCCAACTCGTCCATGAGCTCGCACTCGGAAACCAAGAACTTGGCCGCTGCCAGCGCGGCATCATGCGATTCCTCGACTGGAACGCCGTAGGTCTTGGCGATATGGACGCTCGCGCCATGGATATGAATGTGCGTCTCGCTTGAGCGCGCCAGCAGCGGACCGGAACAGCTCGCCAACGTGCCGGCGGGCAAATCGGGCCATACGTGGAAGCCAAAGATGCGATCCGCCCCGTAGCGCTCGAATACGCCGCTCTCACACACCGTCTTGGCGCCACCGGTCGTTTCCTCGGCCGGCTGAAACACAAAGAGCACGTTGCGCTTGATGGCGCCCGGCTGCTCACGAATCGCTCGGTCGACAAAAGTCGCCACCGCGAGAGCCATGGCCATGTGGCCGTCGTGACCGCACGCATGCATCTTACCGGGATGCGTCGAGGCAAAGGCCGCGCCCGTTGCCTCCGCGATGGGCAGGGCGTCCATGTCGGCGCGAATCGCCGAGGCATGCGCGGCGCCCGTGCCGGCATCGAAGAAAGCGCAGACGCAGCTGGGACACGGATGGGTCACCTCGCAGGCGAGCGGCGCCAACACGCCCTCGATATAGGCAATCGTCTGCGGAAGATCGAAGTCGAGCTCCGGAATGCGGTGCAGGTCGCGACGATAACGACGGAGTTCTTGGAGCTCGGTCATAGGGATTCCTTTCATGGGACGACTCGGCTGACACCTATTGTGACGCTGGATTGTGGCACCCTTGTTTCTAGCATGATGCTGCATTTTTTAAACGTTATATACGAATACTCTTGTTTGGTAAAGTGCAACGTGATAGGGTCTTTACCACTTGATAGAGGCGCGGGCACGAAGATCCGCGGGCGAGCCGGCAGGCTTTGACCCCGTGGGGAGGCGAAACCCGCCGAACTGGGTTTTTCGGGCACGAACAGCCTGGTGGGCCTGCGGGAAACACCCGCAGGACTGTCTGCAGCAATGCGGGAGCGCTATCCGGACATTGGGTCCACGCTATGCGGATTCGATGCGCAGATGGCGCCGTCTGGATAGCGAGGTTTACGGGACATGGCATTGACCCCCAACGAGGCATATGCGACCAAGCAGCCGTTTGTGGACAAGGAAACGCTCGAGCATGTCGTCGAGCAGTTCCCCACGCCATTTCATCTATACGACGAGGCGGGCATCCGCCGCAACATGCAAGAAGTGCGCGACGCCTTCGCATGGAACCCGGGCTTTAAGGAATACTTTGCCGTCAAGGCCAATCCCAACCCGGCGCTCATCTCCATTCTCAACGAATACGGCTGCGGCTGCGATTGTTCGAGCTATACCGAGCTCATGATCGCCCGGTCGCTGGGCATCACGGGACACGACATCATGTTCTCGTCTAACGACACGCCGGCGGCGGACTTTGCCCTTGCAGATAAACTGGGCGCCATCGTCAACTTTGATGACATCAGCCATATCGAGTTCTTTGAGCGTATCGCGGGGCCCATCCCCAAGACAGTCAGCTGCCGCTTTAATCCGGGCGGCCTGTTCCAGCTCTCCAACGGCATCATGGATAACCCCGGCGATTCCAAGTACGGCATGACCACCGAGCAGCTCTTTGAGGCCTTCCGCATGCTCAAGGCCAAGGGCGCCGAGGACTTTGGCATCCACGCATTCCTTGCCAGCAACACCGTCACCAACGACTACTACCCCAAGCTTGCACGCATCCTCTTTGAGCTTGCCGTGCGCCTGGAGCGCGAGACCGGCGCACATGTCGCCTTTATCAATCTGTCCGGCGGCGTCGGCATCCCCTATCTGCCCGAGCAGCAGGCCAACGACATCCACGCCATCGGCGAGAGCGTACACGCGGCCTACGACGAGATTCTGGTTCCCGCCGGCATGGGCGATGTGGCGATCTGCACCGAGATGGGTCGTTTTATGATGGGCCCCTACGGCTGCCTGGTGACCAAGGCCATCCATGAGAAGCAGATCTACAAGAACTATATCGGTGTCGATGCAAGCGCCGTCGATCTGATTCGCCCTGCCATGTATGGCGCCTACCACCACATTACGGTGATGGGTCAGCCAGGTGGCGCCGACAAGACTGCAGCGCCCGTTACGGACACCTACGACATCACGGGCAATCTGTGCGAGAACAACGATAAGTTCGCCATCGACCGCAAACTGCCGCATATCGACGTGGGCGACCTGCTCGTGATTCACGACACGGGCGCGCATGGCTACTCCATGGGCTACAACTACAACGGCCGCCTGCGCTCCGCCGAGGTATTGCTGCGCCCCGATGGCTCGGCCGACCTCATCCGCCGCGCCGAGCGCCCAGGCGATTATTTTGCCACGCTCGACGTGCTGTCGTGCGGCCGTGAGCTGCTGGCCAAGTCGCGTGCCGAAAGCGCCCGTCGCCGCGCCCAGGACGAACGCCTGGCCGTCGCCGCTCAGTGGAACAAACGCATCCAGATCGCGGAAGCGAAGGAGAAGAACATGGACATCCGCAATCTCGAGGGCTCGATCGTCGCCCTTGTTACGCCGTTTAAAAAGGACGGCAGCGTCGACTTTGACGCGCTCGAGCGCCTTATCGATTTCCACCTGCAAAATGGCACCGACGCCATCCTCACCCTGGGCACCACCGGCGAGAGCGCCACGATGACCGACGACGAGGACAACTCCGTTGTCGCCGCAGTGGTCAAGCAGGTTGCGGGCCGCGTCCCCGTCATCGCCGGCTCGGGCTCCAACTCCACGCAAACCATGCTCACCAAGTCGCTCACCTATCAGGGCCTGGGCGCCGACGGCCTGCTGCTCATTACCCCCTACTACAACAAGTCTAATGAAGAGGGCATCTACCAGCACTTTAAGACCGTTGCCGATGCCGTAGATATCCCCTGCATCCTGTACAACATCCCCGGCCGCTGCGGCTGCGGCATCAGCGAGCGCAACGTAGAGCGCTTGGCCGCGCACCCCAACATCATGGGTATTAAGGAAGCCTCGGGCAACGTCGCCTACGCGGCCAAGATCGCCCACCTGCTGTCCGATGACTTCCGTATGTACTCGGGCGAAGACGCGCTCACCGTGCCGCTCATGAGCCTGGGCGCCTCGGGCACCATCAGCGTGTGGGCAGACATTCAGCCGCAGCTCGTGCACGACATGTGCCGCGCCTATCTGGACGGTGACGTCGAGCGCGCCCGCGATATCCAGATTGCCGGCCAGCCGCTCATCAATGCCCTCTTTAGCGAAGTCAACCCCATCCCCGTCAAAGAGGCGCTCGCCCAGATGGGTATGATCGAAGCCAACTACCGCATGCCGCTGTGCCCCATGGCCGATAACACACGCGCCGCACTTACCGATGCTCTGAAGGGAGCTGGTCTGCTTGATTAAGACCGTCATTATGGGAACGGGTCGCATGGGCTCGCTCATCCGTACCACCGCCGAGAGCACCGTTGACGCCGCCGGTCAACCCGTTTTTGACATCGTCGCCCAGATCGGCTTCGACTTGTCCGAGCTCGAGAGCGCCCCGGCAGCCGACGTCATCATCGACTTCTCGAACGTCGTGACCTTCGATGCCGTCGTCGCCTATGTCGAGCGCACGGGCGCAGCGTTGGTCTCGGGCACCACGGGCTACACACCCGAGCAGATGGATCGCCTGCACGAGCTGGGTCAGAACGCCCGCGTCATGCACTCCGGCAACTACTCCATCGGTATCGCAGCCCTGCGTCACCTAGTGGCCCAGGCCACGCGTGAACTGCCCGGCTTTGACTGCGAGATTGTCGAGACGCACCACAACCAAAAGGTCGACGCTCCCAGCGGCACCGCCAAGCTGCTACTCGACGCCGTTGTCGAGGCCGAGCCTGAGGCTGGCTATCATCCTGTCTACGGTCGCGAGGGCATGTGCGGCGCTCGCGATCCCAAGGAAATCGGCATGCACTCGCTGCGCGGCGGCACCGTCGCCGGCGTGCACGAGGTGAGCTTCTTTGGCCAGGATGAGGAGGTCACGCTTAGCCATCGCGCCACGAGCCGCCAGATTTTTGTCAACGGCGCTCTGGCCGCCGCTCAAAAGCTCGTCGTCCGCGACCCTGGCTTCTACACCTTCGACCAGGTCATGTTCGCCTAACCAGTTATCTACCGTACCCACGCAAAGGAGAAACAGCATATGAGTAACGCAGCCGAGATGGATGCCCAGGAGATTATCAATTACATCGCCACCGCGCCCAAAAAGACGCCCGTCAAGCTGTATGTGCGCGAGAAGCCCGGCATGAAGGTTGCCTGGGGCGATGCGCACGTCTACGGCGGCCGTCGTGGCAAAACTGTCTTTGGCGACTGGGATGAGCTCAAGGCCATCCTCGATGCCAATGCCGACTCCATCGACTACTACGACGTCGAGAATGACTGCCGCAACTCCGCCGTCCCCATGCTCGACCTTAAGGGCATCAATGCCCGCATCGAGCCGGGCGCGATCATCCGCGACCGCGTCGAGATCGGCGACCGCGCCGTCATCATGATGGGTGCCATTATCAACATCGGCTCCGTCATTGGCGAAGGCTCCATGATCGACATGGGCGCCGTGCTGGGCGGCCGCGCCACCGTGGGCAAGAACTGCCACATCGGCGCCGGCACCGTGCTGGCATAAAGCGG
>CABMPS010000107.1 GCA_902388545.1 uncultured Collinsella sp. | reverse complement strand
GTTGGCGTGGCTGGTAAATAGCTCCACTCATCGGGGACGTACTTAAATGAGTGCCCGCAGAATGAAAGTGGATAATCTCCCGTTTTTGGGCTGTGCTTTGGGCAAAAGTGGGAGATTATCCACGCTCATCCGGTAAGCGTCCAAAAATTCACGCTCATTTGCCGTGTCCCTGCCGTATCCTCCTCGCGCCAGTTTCTGTCGAGTCGGTGCTTCTTGCGGGTTGCCCGTATAATGGTTTGCGTATGAACCGCAACCAAGGAGTTCCAGTTTATGGACCAGAACCTTTTTAAATTCGACCTGATTGCCGAGGATCCGACGACGCACGCGCGCGCCGGCGTGCTGCACACCCCGCACGGCGACATCGAGACGCCGATCTTTATGCCCGTGGGCACCAAGGCAAACGTCAAGGGCATTCCTACCGAGACTGTCAAGAAGCTCGGCGCCCAGATCGTGCTCGCCAATACCTATCATCTGTCCATGCGTCCCGGCGAGGATACCATCGCCGAGCTGGGCGGCCTGCACAAGTTCATGAACTGGCAC
The DNA here is from genome assembly GCA_902388545.1 of uncultured Collinsella sp. GTDB lineage: Bacteria > Actinomycetota > Coriobacteriia > Coriobacteriales > Coriobacteriaceae > Collinsella. The sequence goes on along the minus strand of CABMPS010000107.1, from coordinate 6,245 downwards.
GGCCCCATCCTCACCGACTCGGGCGGTTTCCAGGTCTTCAGCCACAACGATGCCGTCAAGCTCACCGATGAGGGCGTGCGCTTTATTGTCAACGATTACGACGGCCGCCACGTGTTTTGGACGCCCGAGGACAACATGGAAATCGCCATGAAACTCGGCTCCGATATCTGCATGCAGCTCGACCAGTGCCCGGGCTATCCCGCCACGCGCGCCTACGTTGAGCGCGCCGTTGAGCTGTCGAGCATGTGGGCCGAGCGCTGCTATAAGGCGCATACCCGCGATGACCAGGCGCTCTTTGGCATCGTTCAGGGCGGCATGCACCTGGATCTGCGCCTGCGTTCGCTGCGCCATCTGGAGGAGTGCGGCGACTTCCCGGGCTATGGTATCGGTGGCTATTCGGTGGGCGAGGATCACGAGACCATGTTCGAGACCCTGGCGCCGCTCGTGAGCGAGTACATGCCCAAGCATAAGCCGCGCTACCTGATGGGTGTCGGCAACCCCACCACGCTCGTACGCGGCGTGGGCGTGGGCATCGACATGTTCGACTGTGTGCTGCCGACGCGCACCGGTCGCATGGGTACGGCGTTCTCCAGTGAAGGTCGCCTTAACTTCCGTAACGCGCGCTTTGCGCACGACGACGGCCCCATCGACCCCACCTGCACCTGCCCGGTGTGCACGGGCGGCTACAGCCGCGCGCTCATTCGCCACATGGTCACGCAGAAGGAGATGCTCGGCGGCATTTTGCTTTCGATGCACAATATCTACTACCTGCTCAACCTTATGCAGCGTGCCCGCCAGGCCATTATCGAGGGCCGCTACGGCGCATTCGTGAGCGATTGGATGAATAGTCCTGCCGCGGTGGATTACTAAGGGCGACAGACACGCTTGCAGAGCGTGGGCAACGGCAATGGTCGGGCGCCAGCCGGTCGTCACATTCGTTGACACCGGCTGCGCGACCGCTGACCGATAGCTTGCAAGTGCTTGATGCGTCGTGGGTACCATACCGAATAGTTGATGCTCGGGCGGGTGTTTGACGCATAGCGTCGACCCCGCCCGTTTTTCTTTTTCTCGATAGGAGTACCCATGATTAAGAATGAGAACGTCGAGGGCGAGCCTGCCTACGACGAGACGTACCGCCGCGGCCCCGTGGTCATGCGCGGCCCCATGATTCCTAAGGACAACACCTACGCCAACCTGCTGGCGCCCGAGGAGTCGACTGACTGGCTGCACGCCGACCCCTGGCGCGTGCTGCGAATTCAGGCAGAGTTTGTCGATGGCTTTGGCGCACTTGCCGAGCTTGGACCTGCGGTGACTATCTTCGGTAGCGCCCGCACGCCCAAGACCGATCCGCTCTACAAGGCGGCGCGCACCGTCGGGCGCAAGATCGCGCAACGTGGCGTGGCGGTCATCACCGGTGGCGGCCCCGGCATCATGGAAGCGGCCAACAGGGGAGCAGCGAGTGTCAACGGCAAGTCAGTTGGCCTAGGTATTGAATTGCCGCATGAGCACGGGCTCAACAAATACGTGAACCTCGGCATGGACTTCCGCTACTTCTTTGTGCGCAAAACCATGTTCGTTAAGTACAGCTCGGGCGCCATCGTATTTCCCGGCGGCTTTGGCACGCTCGACGAGATGTTCGAGGTTCTCACGCTGGTGCAGACGCACAAGGTCAAGCGCATGCCGCTCGTGCTGGTGGGCACCGAGTACTGGCAGGGCCTATTCGACTGGCTCAACGGCCCGGTGATGAGCACCGGTATGATTAGCCCGCTCGATCCGGATCTGGTACACATTACCGACGACCTCAACGAGGCCGTTGACATTGCGCTCAGCGGGCTGATGTAGATCAATCGTGCCCACGCGACATGAATACGCATGGCAATCTGATGTTATCTAACATCAGATTGCCATGCGTATTGGGTATACTGGTGTAAAAGACGAGGGCGAGGAGGTCGCAAATGTCTACAGCAACAGTTAAGCCTACGACGGTTCGAATCGAAGAGGGGCTCAAGGAGCAGGCGACTGAGTTCTTGGATTCGGTCGGCCTCAGCCTCAATTCCTATCTCAATCTTGCTGTTCGGCAGCTGGTAAATCAGCGAAAGATTCCTTTTGAGATTGTAGGAAGGGCGGAGGTGCCCAACGAGGTGACGAGGCGCGCCATGGTGATCGCCGAGGCTCATGAGCTGGGGATTTTGCCGGACGATAGCCTGTCATTCAATAACGCTGATGAGCTTATGTCATTCCTCGATGAGGAATAGCGATGTTCGAGATTAAAGTCGAGGCTCAATTTAAGGTGGACTACAAACGAACGATGCGCATGCATCCGCAGCTAAAAAGTGAGTTTAAAGCGGCGGTTGCAGAGCTTGTGGCTCATGGGTCACTTCCGGCGGAGTATGGCGCCCACGAGCTCTCAAACCCGGGCGGAAACTACAACGGCCACATCGATTTCCACCTATCCGATGGCTTGGTCGATGTGGTCGTTCTTTATCTTCCCCATAAGACTAACCCAGTGATTAGGCTGGTGAGAATGGGCACTCATCAGGAACTGTTTCAGGGTCCGCTGGGCTGATCGCCGATTTCTAAGTTGCGGTGGAATAGGGATTGATTTGCGGCTGATAAGCCAAAAACAGTTCCTATTCCACCGCAAGTGGTAAAGGTGCCCCTAGTGGATGGGCTGGTAACGAGGGCAGTAGCTGATGGCGATGGCGTCGACGCCTACATGGGTGGCGATGGTGCAGCCGATGGGGCCGGTGCCGGCGTCCACGTAGTCCCGGCCTGCGAGCGCTTGGCTGACGAGCTTTTGCTCCTCAGCGGCGCCGGTCGTGAGTACGCGCACGCTGGAGCCCGGATGCTCGGCCAAAAATGCGAGGCAATCGGTCATGGTGTTGGCAACGATGCGCTTGGCGCCGCGGCCCTTTTTGACGGCCTTGATCTCGCCCGATTTCCACTCCGGCGAAACGGCCAGGCGAATGTTGAGCATCTGCGTCAACTGGCCGGCGAGCTTGGGCGCGCGGCCGTTCTTAACGAGGTTCTCGAGCGTGCGCGGAATCAGCAACAGGTGGGCGTCGGGCAGGGTCGCGCGGATCTGCGCCTCGGTCTCGTCCAGGCTGCGGCCGTCCTCGCGCATGGCCAGCGCGTACTCCACCAGCAGGCCCTCGGCGCCCGAGCCGGTGCGCGAATCGATGCAGCGCACGTCGAGCTCGTGGGTTTCGGCCGTCAGGCATGCGTTGGCATAGCAGGCGGACCACTCGCTGCATAGCGAGATAAAGATCGCGCTATCGTGGCCGTCGGCGCGTACGCGGTCGAAGAGTGCCTTGAACTCGCCGGCGCTCGGCTGCGAGGTGTGCGGCAGCTGCTCGGAGCCGGCCATGCGGGCGACGTACTCCTCGGCGGTAATCTGCACCTGGTCGAGCAGGTCCTCGCCCTCGATAATCACATGCAGCGGAATCACGTAAATGCCGAGCTCTTGGGCGCGGGCGGGGGAGATGTCCGACGTGGAGTCGGTTATGATGGCAAAAGACATAATTGCACCTTTCGTTGGGGCGCGGCAGCGCCGCCTTCTGAAAGCAAAGTGCGACAAGTATAGTGGAGTTGCTCTACATTGCTAGGTTCAATTGTTGAATAGTCAACAGTTTGAAGCGGTGGTGTGGAAATCATCAACTGGGGAAGAAGGGTGCCGATGGCGGCATTGCAACTTTGCGAGCGGCCGGTTGTGCTGTTCGATTTTGACGGCACGGTGGCAGATACGGGCCGGGCGGTGATGACCTCGACGCGCAAGACGCTTTCCGCGCGCGGGTTTTCGGAAGCGCAGATGGGTGATCTGCGCCGCATGATCGGGCCGCCCCTGTGGAAGAGCTTTCACGACTTTTACGGCTTTTCCCGCGAGGAGTCGCTTGTGGTGGCCGATGAGTACCGCGCCTTTTTTGATGAACTGGGACCGGAGGAGTATCCCGTGTTCAATGGGGTCCCCGAGCTGCTGGATGGGTTGGTCGCCCAAGGCAAACGTATGGCCGTGGCGACGTCGCGCATGGAGGCCAAGTGCATCGACATGGTGCGTGAGCTCGGGCTCTCTCAGTTTGAGGCGGTGATTGGCATGAATCCGCCGCAGGGACGCGAGACCAAGGCCGATTCGGTCCGCGATGCCCTGGCGGCGCTCGGCGCGACGGCCGACGATGCCGTGATGATCGGCGATCGCTTTAACGATGTGGAGGGCGCGCACGCAATGGGCGTGCCGTGCATCGGCATCTATTCGGGCGCGGCGGCGCCGGGCGAGCACGAGGCGGCGGGTGCCGATGCGGTGGTGCACTCGGTGGCCGAGCTTGCTAAACTTTTCGCTATCTAATGACGTAATGTGAGGGGCGAGCGCGCTCGCCGCTCATTGGTAAGGAGGTCGTCCATGAATCAGGTGGAGCAGAGCGTTGCCGAATATGTCGACGAGGTCTGGGAAGATGTCGTCGCCGATATCGAGCAGCTGGTGAGCTATCCGTCTGTGGCCGTTGCTGCCGATGCGGAGCCCGGTGCGCCGTTTGGCCGCCCGGTCCGTGATGCGCTCGATTGCGCGCTCGGCATTGCGCAAAAGCTCGGCTACCAGACGAGCGATGACGAGGGCTTTGTGGGCATCGCCGATATTCCGGGTCGCGGCGATAAGCAGCTCGCGACTATCTGCCATGTGGACGTGGTGCCTGCCGGCCCCGGCTGGAATACCGACCCATTTGCGATGGAGCGTCGCGAGGGCTGGCTGCTCGGCCGCGGCGTGATCGACGACAAGGGCCCGGCGGTGCTGTCGCTCTACGCTGGCGCTTATCTGCTCAAACACGGCATTGTGCCGCGCTATACCTTCCGCGCGCTGCTGGGCTGCGATGAGGAAGTGGGCATGTCCGACGTTCACCATTATCTGGAGAACCACGCAGACCCCGACTTTCTGTTTACGCCCGATGCCGAGTTCCCGGTCTGCAATGCCGAGAAGGGCCAGTTTGGGGCGACATTTGTGAGCTCCAAGATCGACGGCGGTCGTATTGTGTCCTGGAGCGGTGCCGAGGCGAGCAACGCCATTCCGTCGCAGTCTATCTGCGAGCTTGCGATTGACGCCGATGAGCTGCCGGCACCGGTCGAGAACGCCGACCGCCTGGAGATCACAGCACTCGACAACGGACATGCCCAGATTTTCGCCCACGGCATTGGCGGTCATGCCTCGATGCCCGAGGGAACGATCAATGCCGTCGGCCTCATCGTGGCGTATCTGCGCGAGGCCGAGGATGCGTTTGGTGCGCGCGACGAGCGCCTGCTGAGACCTGCCGAGCACGAGTTCGTCAAGTTCCTGGCTTTTGTGCATGCGGACGCCTATGGCCGCGGCCTAGGTATCGATGCGACGAGTCCGGCGTTTGGCCCGCTTACCTGCAACGCTGGCGTCACCCGCGTGGCGGATGGCCATATTGAGCAGGTCATCGACGTGCGCTTCCCCGACAGCACGAGTGCCGATACCATCCGCGAGCAGCTCGATCCGCTCGTGGGCCGTTTTGGCGTGACGTGCCGTGTGGGTCGTGCGAAGGTGCCGTTCTCGGTCTCTGCCGACGATCCGGCCGTGAAGGCGCTTATTGATACCTATAACGAGTTTACGGGCAAGCATGCTGAGCCCTTTGCCATGGGCGGCGGCACGTACGCACGCAACTTTGCCCGCGCCGTCTCGTTTGGCCCCGAGGAGACCGGCCTGGAGCTGCCCGCATGGGGCGGCCAGATGCACGGCCCCAATGAGTGCGCCAACGAGGAACAGCTCAAGCAGGCGCTCAAGATTTATATCGTGGCGATCTTACGTTTGAACGAGCTTGAGCTTTAAGGCTGCGGCGTTTTAACAACTTAGCACCCCTTTCGTCCGGGCTTTTTAAGTTGCGGTGGAATAGTTCCTAGAATGGGCCATTTGATGGCCAAGCAGGAACTATTTCACCGCAACTTTGTTTTTATTGGTGTAAAAGGCGGGTCATGCTTGGTGGCGGGTTTGTTATCCGTTTGTAAAGGCTGGGCAGAGCTTGCGGTAAGGGTCTATCAAATGTCCGTAAGAAACCGCAGATAAGGCGGTCGTCGCCCGATCGAGACCGTATCTTTCCAAACAGCAAAGCGGGCAGGGTGCCCGCGAGTCGCATGTATGAAAGGAAGATCATGCTCGATCAGGCTTATTCTCGTCGTCAGTTCCTCGGCCTCGCTGGTGGTCTTGCCAGCATCGTCGGTCTCGGTCTCGTTGGTTGTGGCGGCTC
>CABMPS010000106.1 GCA_902388545.1 uncultured Collinsella sp. | reverse complement strand
CAGGTGACCAGGAAATCAAGATTGACGGCATCGGCATTTCGCCCGATGTTCTGACCGCCATCGTCTCGCGCGCCGTGTCGGATGTCGAGGGCATCGCCTCCGTTGGCGTCAAGGACCTTGCCACCAACCTTGTCTCCATGATGCTCTCGTCCAAGGCCCCGGCTTCCGAGCCGGCGGTCGAGACCGAGGTCGTCGGCGACAAGCTCGCACTCACCGTGCGCGTTGTGGTGTTCTTTGGCTATCCGTTCAAGAAACTCGCCGAGGCCGTTCGCGCTGCCGTGGTCGCTGCCATCGATGCCCAGGTGGGCGTTGAGGTCGAGCGCGTTGACGTTTGCATCGACGGCCTCGTTTTCCCCAAGGAGTAACCTTTGAGCCTTAAGGTTTATCGCGGGCGTACGCTTGCCCGCAGTCAGGCGCTGCAGCTGCTGTTCCAGGCCGAGGCCACGGACAGCCCGCTCGAGCGCGTCCTCGAGGGCGATTTCCTGATCTCGAAGGGCCCCCTCGACCCCTATGCGCTGGAGCTGTGCCGCGGTGCCTACGAGCATATCGATCGCATCGACTGTGCCCTGCGCGCCGTCGCCAAGAACTGGGATCTTATGCGCATGCCCGGCGCCGACCGCAATCTGCTGCGTATCGCCGTCTACGAGATGCGCTTCCTCACCGACGAAGAGGTCTCGGACGCTATCGTGATCAACGAGGCCGTCGAACTTGCCAAGGCCTATGGCACCGACCAGTCCGCGTCGTTCGTCAACGGCGTGCTGGGCAAGATCGCGCGCAGCGAGGAGTTGCCGGGTGAGGACCTGTACCAGGAACTGCTGGCCGAGGATCGCGCTCGCGAGGAGGCCCAGGCTGCTGAGGCTGCCGCCAAGGTCGCTGCCGCTCAGGCTACCGCCGGTGTACTTGCCGAGGATATGGACGCTGCTGAGGCCGTCGAGGCCGACTCCGTCGAGGAGTAGCCATGCCAGAGGGTTCTGTCCGTAACTTTGACGAGATCTCGGACCGTCTGGACCAGATCATCGCTACCGTTCGCTCCAAGGATACGTCCTTGGAGCGTTCACTCGATCTGTTTGACGAAGCGATTGAGCTGGGCTCCCGCGCGGTCGATATGGTCGACAAGTTTGAGCTGACGCCGCGTGAGGCCGATAAGCTCGAACAGGAATACGATGAGGATGCGGCAAACGAATCCCAGGATAGTTAGCCGCATCTCCGGATACGAATGGTTGATGGCATTCATGAAACGCGTGCGTCTTGATGACGAACTGATTTCACAGGGCATCTGCGCCGATCGCGCGGATGCCCTTCGCACTCTTATGGCCGGCCTGGTCTCGAGTGGCGGCGAGCGCTTGACTTCGCCGGGCCTTAAGGTGACCCCGGGCTTGCCTCTGCACGTGAAGGGGCGCATTCCGTACGTTGGGCGCGGCGGCCTTAAGCTCGAGGGTGCGCTCGATGCGTTTTGTATCGACCCGACGGGCCTTGTCTGCCTGGACGTAGGCTGCTCTACCGGCGGCTTTACCGATTGTCTGCTCAAGCGCGGAGCTGCGACCGTTGTTTCGGTGGACGTGGGTCGCGCCCAGTTTGATTGGTCGTTGCGTCAGGACGATCGCGTGACGCTGCATGAGCGCACAAACGTGACGCAGCTGCCTGAGCTTGGCTATGCCGGTGCCATCGACCTGGCTGTATGTGATGTCTCGTTTACCAGCATCGCGAATATCATCGACGCCGTGCTGGCGTGCCTGAAGCCTTCGGGTTCGTTCTGCACGCTCGTAAAGCCCCAGTTTGAGGCGCCGGCTGCGCTGGTGGGCGACGGCGGTATCGTGACCGACTCCGCCGTCCGCCGCGATACACTCGTGGCGGCGATTGAGCTTTTTGCCGCCAAGGGCCTGTTCCCGGTCGATGTGTGCGTGTCACCCATTCATGGTGCCAAGGGCAACGTTGAGTTTTTCCTGTACGGCACAAGGTTTGTCCCCGGGGAGCGCGCCGACGATGAGCTTCAATCCCAGGTATCGGCTTTGAGCGAGAAAGCTGCAACGCTATGAAGGTCTTTCTGGTCCCCAATTACTACAAGCAAGAGGCGGTCGAGAGCGGCCTGATGCTCGAGCTTTGGCTTTCGCGCCAGGGCTACGAGGTCGCATGGGCTGCCGACCAGCGATCGAAGATTCAAAGCACGCCTGATATTGATGGCTCCGATCTGGTCATTACGCTCGGCGGCGACGGCACGTTGCTGCGCGCTGCCCGCATCCTCAACCATCGCGAGATTCCTATCCTTGGTCTTTCCTATGGTCACCTGGGCTTTTTAACTGCTGCGAGCCCCGAGGAGCGCGACATTCTGCAGGTTGTGAGCGATGCTCTGTCCGGCGAGCTCCACGTGAGCCGCCGCGCCACCATCGCCGCGGATATTGTGTCCGTGCGCGAAGACGGCGCGAAGGATGTCGTGCGCACGTTTGCCCTCAACGATATGGCACTTACGCGCGGCCCCCTGTCCGATATGGTCGAATTTGACATCACGGTGTCCGGCCATCATATCGACCGCCTTCGCGGCGACGGTGTCGTTGTTTCGACGGCGACCGGCTCCACCGGCTACGCGCTTTCCGCCGGCGGCCCCATTGTCAGCCCCGATTACACGGGTATGGTCTGTGTGCCCATCGCTCCGCATACCATTCAGGCTCGCGCTTTTTTGACCTCGCCGAGTGATGTCGTCGAGATCTTTATGTCCGATGATCGCCCGAGCGTGCCGGCGATTGCCATCGACGGGCAGTTTATTACCTGCGATGGCACGGTCGAGAGCGTGGCCGTGCGTCGTGGTCCCGGCGATGTGCTGCTGCTGGATTACGGCCCCGAGAGCTTCTATAACTCGGTGAGCCGCGTGTTCTACGGAGTGCGTCATGATCGATGAGCTGCAGGTTTCTAACATTGCACTCATTCGCGAGGCGACGTTGGTTCCGAGTGCTGGCCTGACTGTCCTAACCGGCGAGACTGGTGCCGGTAAGACCGCTCTGCTTTCGGCGCTCAAGCTCATATTGGGCGAGCGTGCAGATTCGTCGACGGTGCGCGAGGGAGAGGAGCTTGCCAGCGTCGAGGCGCGCTTGTTCGATGGCCCGCACGACTCGGAGGGTTTCACCGTGCAGCGCAGCCTTTCTGCCGAAGGCCGCAGTCGCGTCAGGATCGATGGCCGCATCGCCAGCGTGCGCGAGCTTTCCGAGCGCGTCGGCGTGATGATGGATCTGTGCGGCCAGCATGAGCACCAGCGCCTTCTCGATCCGGCGCATCATGTTGCCATGGTCGATGCCTGGGCTGGGCGCGCAGCGCTTGAGGCGCTCGAGAAGTATCGCGCCTGTTTTAAGGCTTCGCGTGACGCCGCCAAGGAGCTTCGCCGTGTGGAGGAAGCCTCGCGTGCGCAGGGGAGCCGTGTCGAGGAGGCTCGCTTTGCCCTCGAGCGCATCGGCGAGGTCGACCCCAAGCCGGGCGAGTATGAGGAACTCGAGGAACTGCTGCCGCGCTCCGAACATGCCGAGGTACTGGTTGCCACAGCTAACGATGCCCATGCATCGCTTGCCGCCGAAGGTGGAGCGCTCGATGCCGTGAACAGCGCCGTGGCCGAGCTTTCCCGTATGGCTACCGTCGATCGCAAACTGGGCGACATTGCCGATGCGCTTTCGGATGCCTGCATCTCCCTTGAGGATAGCGCGAACGAGCTTCGTGCCTATCGCGATGGCGTCGCCTTCGACCCGCGCGAGCTCGCTCGCATGCGTGAGCGGTATTCCGACCTCAAGGGCCTGTTGCGTCAGTGGGGTCCCACCATGGACGATGTTTTTGCCATGCGCGATCGCTCGCAAGAGCTGCTGTCCCTGGTCGATGATGGCGATGAGCAGATCAAAAAGGCGCGTGAGGCACTCGGGAGCGCCGAGCGCGAGCTGTTCGCTGCCGCCAAGGCGCTTAAGCGCGCTCGCAATACGGCGGCCCCGCGCTTCTGCCACGAGGTTGGTCGTCAGATGGCACGCTTGGAGATGGGCGGCGCCGAGCTCGTTTGGGAGTCGCGTGATCTTCCGCGCGCCGAGTGGACGCCGGCGGGTCCTTCAAGCTACGAGCTTTTGTATCGCAGCGGTGCCGGCTTGACGCCGCGTCCCCTGCGCCGCATTGCCTCGGGCGGCGAGCTCAGCCGCGTCATGCTGGCGAGCAAGGTGGTCTTGGGTAATGCTGACGGCGTCGACACACTGGTATTTGACGAGGTCGATGCCGGTGTCGGCGGCTCCACGGCTCGTGCTCTTGCTGGTGTGCTGGTCGATCTTGCCGCTACGCATCAAGTGATTGTCGTAACCCACTTGGCGCAAGTCGCCGTCGTGGCCGACAAGCATTATGTTGTCAGCAAGGAGCCGGGCGATGTTCCCCAGACGCATTTGGACGAGGTAACCGGCGAAGCGCGTACCGCCGAGATCGCCCGCATGCTCAGCGGCGATCAGTCCCACGCAAAGCAGATGCTCGAAGAAGTTCGAGGCTAGGTCGTATCAGCGGTGTTGGTGGGACAAAATAGACTGAAATTTTTGTCCCACTACGCGTTTACTCAACGACCTTGTCCGGCTGGATGAGCTCCTCGTAGTAGCTGATGTGCTCTCGGGCGTCCTCGATTTCGGGCAGCAGGAAGTTGTAGATGACTTCGATGATCATCGTGGCGCTGATCTTGGAGAACGCAAAGTCACCCGTCGTCAGCAGCGCTTCATGGTTGACGGTATTAAAAGTGTAGTCTGCCAGGCGCGCGAGTGGAGACTTGCTGTCGCTGCTGATGACGACTACGGTGGCACCGCAGTCGCGAGCCGCTTTTGCCATGCGATTCAGTCGGCGCGACTTGCCGGAGTTTGAGATGAGCACGATGACGTCACCCGGGCGCAACGTGAGCGCAAAGCCGATTGATGTCTCGCTAATGGTGCTCGCCATGCAGCGCAGGCCCAGCTGCGAAAACTTAAACGTCGCATCGAGCGCGACCGCGTTGGTATTGCCCACAGCCGCAAACTCAATAACCCCTGCATGCTTAAGGGCATGCACAACAGCCGCCAGCGTATCGTGGTCGATCCCGTCGATGGTCGCATTAAGCTCGCTCACCTTGGCAGCCAGGATGTTCTTGAGGCTCTGCTCCATATTGTCGAGCGAGACCTCGTCAGTCAGGCCCTCGTTGCGCTGGCTTTCCAAATCCCTCGCCAACGAAAACTGAAAGCTGCGGAAGCTGCCAAAGCCCAGCTTGCGGCAAAAGCGCGAAACCGTCGCCTCGGACGTGGCGGCGGCTCGTGAGAGCTGGGCGGCCGTCAGGCGCGGCGCCTCGGACTGGTGCTCCAATATATAGTCGACAATGCGCTGCTCGGACTCGCTGTATCCCTGGTGGGTACTAATGAGGGAAAGTGCGCTCTTGCTACTATCGGTCATGGATGGCTCCTGGTTGGCATGAAAATCTAACTTGATTTGCAATGCCATAGTATACGGGCATTTTCAATTACAAGATACACCTTGCCGTTTCAAGTGTTGATGGTAAACTTTCACTTACCGTTTACGGTTATGAAAGAACCTTTCACCGGAGAATTGCGCCTTGTCTCTTCTCACGTGGACGGTAGGTTGGTATCTTTCAGTTGTGGAAAAGCGCGCAAGGATGCGCGTGTAGGGGAGCGCCTGCGGGCGCAGTACTCAAGAAGGAGGGACACATGGCTAAGTTTGACATCATCGCCGCTACCGGTTGCCCGACCGGCATCGCGCACACCTTCATGGCGAAGGAGGCGCTGGAGAAGGCAGCTGCCGAGCGAGGTCTGACCATTAAGGTCGAGACCCATGGCCAGGTCGGTGTCGAGAACGAGCTCACCAAGAGCGAGATCGCCGGTGCCAAGGCCGTCGTCGTCGCAGCCGATAAGGATGTCCAGGCGGAGCGTTTCGCCGGCAAGCGCATGGTTTCCGTTGGTGTTTCCAAGGCCCTGTCCGTTGAGGCAGCCGGTAAGCTGATCGACCGCGCGCTCGCCGCCAAGGGTGACGACTCGGTTGCGGCTGCTGCCGATGTCGAGGATGAGGTCGAGGAGAAGGAGTCCATCGGCCACATCATCTACAAGCACCTCATGAACGGCGTCAGCCACATGCTGGTCTTCGTCGTCGCCGGTGGTGTCCTGACCGCCGTTTCGTTCCTGTGGGGCATCACGTCCTTCGATTCGACGGCGTCTGACTACAACAGCTTTGCCGCTATGCTCAAGATCATCGGCGGCATCGCCATGAACCTCATGGTTCCCGTGCTTTCCGCCTATATCGCCGAGTCCATCGGCAAGCGCCCGGCGCTCGTCCCCGGCTTCGTTGCCGGTATGATCGCCATCCAGGGCCTGCCCGTTAACGCCGAGACCGGCATGATCGACGCCGGCGGCGCCGGCGTGGGCTTCGGCTTCCTGGGCGGCATCGTCGGCGGCTTCCTCGCTGGCTATGTCATCCTGCTGCTCGAGAAGGTCTTCTCCAAGCTGCCCAAGAATCTGGACGGCCTCAAGGCTATCTTCCTGTACCCGCTGTTCTCGACCGCCATCGTCGGCCTGGTCATGCTCGGCATCTCCGGCCCCATGGCTGCCATCAACACCGCCATGATGGACTTCCTCAAGGGTCTGTCCGCCTCTGGCGCCATTGTCCTGGGCCTTGCCATCGGCTGCATGTGCGCCGTTGACATGGGCGGCCCGGTCAACAAGGCTGCTTACGTCACCGGTACCGCTATGCTCACCGAGGCCTTGGCTGCTGGCGTTGGCACCGATACCTACAACTTCGGCACCAACTTCATGGCCGCCGTCTCCGCCGCCTGCATCGTCCCGCCGCTGATCACCGCCTTTGCCGTCATCGTGGGCAAGAAGTACTTCTCCAAGGAGGACCACGACGCCGGTATCGTCAACATCGTCCTGGGCT
>CABMPS010000105.1 GCA_902388545.1 uncultured Collinsella sp. | reverse complement strand
TGGCTCGGTACATGCGGACCGAAGAACCCGACATAGAAAACTCCTGTGTATTCGTTTAAACGTAAACTATAGTTTACGTTTTTGTTCGGCTCCATTTCAAACTCGGATGCATGGACGAACGTGCGAAACAGATTCTTGGCAAGCGAGTCGAGCAGACGCGCAGGGACCTTGGTATCTCCAAGGTCGATTTTTGTGTGGCAGCAGGAATCAGCCGCCCCTATCTCGACAGAATCGAAGATGGAACGGCAAATTTCACGCTCAAGGTTCTATTTAAGATCGCGCCCGCGCTCGGCATGACGGTGTCAGAGCTTCTCGAGGGTATCGAATAGGGGATACCCGTCGACAACTGAATTAGGCCATCGGGATGCGGTCGTGGTTGACTTGGCTGTAGAACAGGCGCTGGATCTCGGCGGCATCGCGTGACTGGCCGAGCGCCCACATGGTCTTGGCCACGAGCGTCTCGGTGGTCATGTCGTCGCCGCGCAGAATGCCCGGATGATCGGCGTAAGCACGGCCGACCTCATAAACGCCCAGATCGAGGCCCTCTTCGGGGACCTGTGTGGTCATAACGACGGTGCGGCCCGAATCGACCCAGCGGAAAATTGCCTCTTGGAACGGCTCGCCCGACTCACCGCCGATGCCAAAGGTCTCAAGGATTACGGCATCGTAGCTATCGGCTAGGGCGTCCAGGATACCCGGGTTCACGCCGGGCGTCAGCTTAAGGACAAACACGCGCGGGTCGATACTGTCGTAGAAACGAACCGGGCTCTCATTCTGATGAGTGCCGTGAAGCCCGTTGCGCACGATGCGGTCGTTGCGGATATAGGCGATGGGCGGATAGTTGACGCTAATGAACGCGTTAAAGCTCATGGTGCGCTGCTTGCGGGCGCGCGTGCCGGCAATGGCCACGCCGCCAAACACGATCGAGACGTCGTGCGAATGCTCGTCGAGCGCATAGAGCAGGCTCTGGTACAGATTGAGCTTGGCGTCGGTAAATGGATTGCCCATGGGCTTTTGCGAGCCGGTGAGCACGATGGGCTTGGGGCTGTCCTGAATCAGATAGGAAAGCGCCGCCGCGGTGTAGCTCATGGTGTCGGTGCCGTGCAGAATCACGAAGCCGTCGTGGTCGGCATAACCCTCGACGATGACGTCGCGGATACGCATCCAGTCGCTCGGACGCATATTGGTGCTGTCGATGTTCATGGGCTGCACGACGTCGAGCTCGCAGAGGCCCGAGATCTCGGGGACGCTCTGGGCGAGCTCCTCACCGGTCAGGGCGGGGGAGAGGCCGTTGCCGTCCTCGGTCGATGCAATGGTGCCGCCCGTGGCGATGAGAAGGATGCGCTTCATGCTGGTATTCCTATCGTATTTGCCGCCGCAGAGGCGGAGTCGTTCGGCAGTATTGTGGCACAGGGCGTCCAATGTTCAAACGTATTACATCATCTGTAACGTTTGGTAACACTTCAATTGCCGTCAAATAGGCCCCGGTCGTGCGTTTGCCGTGCGCTGATGGCTGCGAGGGACGAGAAACCCCATATAACGTGTACACTATGTAAGCTGTTTTCGTTTATTCGCGCGGGTGGGCACAGGCTCCCCGCCAACAAGAGGGGGAAACCATGGATCAAAAGGCTTCCGCAAAGGTCCTCGTACTCGACTTTGGTGCGCAGTACGGTCAGCTCATTGCCCGTCGCGTCCGCGACCTCAACGTGTATTCCGAGATCGTTCCCTGCGACATCTCGGCCGATGAGATTCGCGAAATGAACGCCTCTGCGCTCATCCTCTCTGGCGGCCCGGCTTCTGTGTATGCCGAGGACGCTCCGTCCATCGATCCCGCCATCTTTGACCTGGGCCTTCCCGTTCTGGGCTTTTGCTACGGCCATCAGATCACGGCCGTGACGCTCGGCGGCAAGGTCGGTCACTCCGAGGTGGGCGAATACGGCCGCGCCACCATCACGCGTACGGCCGGCGCCAAGCTCTTTAACTCCACGCCTATGGAGCAGACCGTGTGGATGAGCCACCGCGACGCCGTGTCCGAGGTGCCCGAGGGCTTTACCGTTACCGCCAGCACCGACGTGTGCCCGGTTGCCGCCATGGAGTGCGTCGAGCGCAAGATCTTCACCACGCAGTTCCACCCCGAGGTCAAGCACTCCGAGTACGGTCAGCAGCTGCTGAGCAACTTTCTGTTTGAGATCTGCGGCCTGGAGCCCAACTGGAGCATGGATAACCTGGTCGAGACCATGACAGCCGAGTTCCGCGAGAAGGTCGGCGACGACCGCGTGATTCTGGCCCTGTCCGGCGGCGTCGACTCCTCCGTCGTGGCTGCGCTGGGCGCTCGCGCCGTGGGCAAGCAGATGACCTGCGTGTTCATCAACCACGGCCTGCTGCGCAAGGGCGAGCCCGAGCAGGTGGAGGAGGTCTTCACCAAGCAGTTTGACGTCGACTTTATCCACGTCCACGCCGAGGACCGTTATGCCGAGCTTCTGGCCGGCGTGACCGAGCCCGAGGAGAAGCGCCGCATCATCGGTACGCAGTTCTGGAAAGAGTTCTTCGCCGTGGCGCAGCAGCTCGAGACCGATGGCAAGCCGGTCAAGTACTTGGCTCAGGGCACCATCTACCCCGACATCATTGAGTCCGGCGCTCGCAAGACGGGCGGCAAGACGGCTACCATCAAGAGCCATCACAATCTGATCCCGTTCCCCGAGGGCGTGCACTTCGACCTTATTGAGCCGCTCGACCACTTCTTTAAGGACGAGGTCCGCGCGCTTGGTCTGGCGCTCGGTCTGCCGGGTCATATCGTGTTCCGCCAGCCTTTCCCGGGCCCGGGTCTGGCCATCCGCATCATCGGTGCGGTCGACAAGGAGAAGCTCGAGATCCTCAAGAATGCCGACGCCATCGTGCGCGAGGAGCTCGACGCCTATAACCAGCGTCTGTTTGAGCAGACCGGCGAGCGCAACTCCGAGCATAGCTGCTGGCAGTATTTCGCCGTCCTGCCCGACATTAAGTCCGTCGGCGTTATGGGCGACGAGCGCACCTACCAGCGCCCAATTATCCTGCGTGCCGTCGAGTCCAGCGATGCCATGACCGCCGACTGGGCCAAGCTGCCCTACGACGTCCTGGCCCGCATCTCCGGCCGCATCGTGGCCGAGGTTCCCGGCGCCAACCGCGTGTGCTACGACATCACGTCCAAGCCGCCTGCGACGATTGAGTGGGAGTAGTCTGACAGGGTTCTGACCTGTATTTTTGAGTGCCGCACTGTGCTGCTGAGTTTCGTTTTGTACGAGAGTCACGGCAAAGCCGCCAGCGACATTGGTGAGTAAATCCGATTATCGAGCCTCTGTTCCCGCGTCGGAACGGAGGCTTTTTCTTTGGCTATTTACTCCCTTTCACCTGCAATTTCGCGATTTACTCCCCGTGTTTCGAGACGGCAAGGCACGGGGCGGTATTCGGAGGAATGGGAGTAAGGATTTATCCCGAGTGAGTAGACGCGCGATTTTTGTCCCCGAGAACGAAAAGGGGCCGTTTTAGGTCCTTTGAAACTCAAATCGAACTCAATAGGCCTTTTGACGGTCTCTGTGCGGCGTTTTCCCAGGTCGTTAATGGGGAGTAAAGAATCTCACCGTCTCAAGGAAAGCGGGAGTAATCAGGGGAAATGCCGCGGGGTACCGCCGTGTGCCGCCATGTAAGCCACCGCGTCATTTACTCCCCAGGTGCGCCGAAAATGCCTTTGCATGCAATGGGGAGTAAAAACTCAACATACGCAGGCGTGAGCGGCGCTCACCGCCTAGCTTGGCGTCCTGATTCGGTTGCGCTGGTTGCGAAATGCGGGGAGCCGCTACAGCGAGGCTTTCCAGTCCTCGTATTCGTCGGCGTCGATCTCGCCGTTCTCGAGCTGCGCGCGCTTCTCTGCCCACAGCTCGATCGCCGTCGCGGCTTTGGGCGCGTGCGGAGCCTTGGGGTTCAGGGAGAGGCCCGTGCCGTCGGCGGAGGGAACGATGCCGAACGAGTCCTCGAGCCGCACGAGCAGCGACATGAGGTCGCCCGCGGTCTCGACGCCATAGTCCTTGAGGGCGTTGACGGACACGCCGAGCGCCGCGGAGATGGACTCGAGCAGCTCGGGCTTGACGGCGCGGATGCCGCTCTCGTAGTGGCGCACGGCCCCCTCGGTCAGGCCGACGGCCTCGGCGAGTTGAGCCTGCGTCATGCCGCGCGACTTGCGGTACCGCCTTATGTTTTTGCCTACGGACATGCGCCCTCCTCCTGGAATTACGTATCAGCACATCTTATCAGCGTACGTAAATGTACGCAATTCTATTGACAGTACAGATACGTACGTTTACTCTGAATCTGTAAACCGTACGTATTCGTACGCCATTGATTGGAGGAGCCATGGACGAGAAGGTGGCGAAGACGCCGAGGCCGCACATGCTGGACGCCGACGAGGTCGCGGAGCTGCTGAGGATCAAGAAAGGCAGCGCCTACGAGGTGATCAGGAAGATAAACGCCGAGCAGGAGGCGCGCGGGCGCGTGGTTATCCGCGGACGCGTCCGGAGCGACGTCTTCGACGCCCTGTACTTCCCGGAGGTGGACTGACATGCCCGTGTACAAGGATGGCAACAACGGCACGTTCTACGTGCAGTGCTACTACCGCGACGCCCGCGGCTCGAAGCGCCACAAGACGAAGCGCGGCTTCTCCTCCGAGGTGGAGGCCGCAGTGTGGGAGAGCCAGTTCAAGAGCCTTAACGGCGGGGCCATGGACATGACGTTCTCCGAGTTCGTCGAGGTGTACGCCTCCGAGGTGAAGCCGCGCGTACGCGAGCACACGTGGATCACCAAGGAGTACATCATCAACGACAAGCTCGTGCCGTTCTTCGGAGACATGCGCATGTGCGACGTGAGGCCGATCGACCTCATCAGGTGGCAAAACGAGCTCACCGAGCACCGGGACGCCGACGGGAAGCCCTGGGCGCCGACGTACCTGCGCACGGTGAACAACCAACTGAACGCCATCTTCAACCACGCCGAGCGCTACTACGGCCTCACCGACAACCCGGTGCGCAGGGTCGACAAGATAGGCTCGAAGAAGGGCGGCGAGATGCAGTTCTGGACCAAGGACGAGTACCTGAGGTTCAGCGAGGCGGTCATGGACAAGCCGCTGTCGTTCCACGCCTTCGAGCTGCTGTACTGGACGGGCATACGCTGCGGCGAGCTCCTGGCGCTCACGCCGTCCGACTTCATGCTGGATAGCTCGCGGCTGCGCATCAACAAGTCGTACCAGAGCCTCCACGGCGTGGACACCGTGACCGACCCCAAGACGCCCAAGTCCGTGCGCACGATCGTCATGCCCGCCTTCCTTCGCGACGAGATGGCGGACTTCATCGAGATGCGCGACGACGTCGCCCCCGACGAGCGCCTGTTCGCCGTGACCAAGCACTTCCTGGCCCACGAGATGGAGCGCGGGTGCAAGGCGTCGGGCGTGAAGCGCATCCGCATACACGACATACGCCACAGCCACGTGAGCCTGCTGATCGAGATGGGCTTCTCCGCGCTGGCCATCGCCGAGCGCATGGGCCACGAGGCGGTGGACATCACCTACCGCTACGCGCACCTGTTCCCCACGAAGCAGGACGAGATGGCCGCCGCGCTCGATGGAGCGAGGGGGTAAGCAAGATGCCGTGCGAGAACAGCGCCCGCAAGCGCAGCAAGACGATGGCGTTTCGCTGCACGCCCGAGGAGCACAAGCTCATATGCGAGATGGCAGCCTGGAGCGGCATGAGCAGGCAGGACTACATCATCGCCAAGCTCACCGATACCCAGGTCGAGGTGAGGCCCTCTGTAAGCGTGCAGAAGGCGTTGAAGGACTCGATGGCGGAGTTGTCCAAGGAAGTACGGCTGGCGGCCTCCTACGGCGAGCTGAGCGAGTCCCTGCAGCAGAGGATCGAGCTCGTGATGAGGTTCTTCCTGGCGCTCGGCGAGGGGGTTGAGGCACCAGTGACGGAAGCGCCACCGCAAACCTCGCATTTGGAAGAGCCGACAACATCCGTCATGGATGCGGGCTCCGACACCGCAAGCATCTTCGAGATGGGGCGCATGTAAGGTTTAACGCCAGACCTCCAACGCCTTGTCCGCAAGCCATTCGGCGCGATCGGCGATATCGCCCTCGTCCCAAGACTCCTTCTCCAGGGCGCCGGCCATGGTCGCAAGGCCGGCGGCGCAGAGGGCAAGACCGTCCTTGTATCCCTTTCCCTGCTTCTTGGTGGGCCAATCGGCATCGCGGATGGAGGCGTTGAGCGAATGCGTGATGATGGCGAGGTTGCCGAGCGTGAGGAGCTTCCTGTCCCTTCGCGTGGCAGCCTCATCGTCGAGGGCTCCCCATTTGTTGCGCCACTTCTTGGGCATCATGTGCTCGAGGGTGTACTGGTTGAACCCGAGCAGGGCCGTGCTGCTCATGCCTGGGCGAATGGCGCTTTCCAGCAGATAGAGAACGCCCTTGGACTGAAGGTTGTACAGACACGATTCCTCGAACGCCCTTCGAACCTCGTCATCGCCGGGCATGTACGTCGTCGCCTCTTCGTTTGCTTCAAGAGCCTTCCTCAGCGTCTCCGCGTCCTTCACCTCGTTCAGGATCAGCGAGGTGAACAGCCTGTTGTAGTTCTTCGTGGTCGCCTGAACCAGCGTTCGGCGGACGATGTAGCTCTCAAGCAGGGCGAAGACCTCGGATTCCTCGCCCGAAGACTCCGCGTTCTTGCGAACGTAGAGCACGTACGGGATGAGCGTCGAGTTCTTGAGGCCGAATATCAGCACGTTCAGGCGCTCGACGCCGGGAGCGGAGGGGATGTCCGCGTCGCAGTAGCCGGGGTCGAACGCGGACTCGAACACCTCGGCATACGCCTTCATGCTGTCGAGGATCTCGTCCTTGTCTCCGTTGCAGTACC
>CABMPS010000104.1 GCA_902388545.1 uncultured Collinsella sp. | reverse complement strand
TGGCATCGACGAACCATCCGAGCGTCAGCCCCAGCAACACGAGAAGCACGGCAAGCAAGCCCATGATGGCAAGGGATTCGCGACGGTGGCCGCTCACCCAAGCCTTGATACGCTCGATGCGGCCAGCCGGACGCGCTTCGCCGTGCGAGCCGAACCCGTTGCCGCCGGGGTTTGCCGCTCCTTCGTTGTGTTTGATATCGCCCTGCTCGCGGGCATTAAACTGCTCGTCCATTTATTTATCCGCCTCCTTGGCGGTGAAGCGCACGCGAATGTACTTGACGTTCTTGCCGATAATCTCGTCGGCGTTGTTGTAATAATTGGCGCAGGTTTCCACATCTGCAGAGGGCATGCCGGCTCCGACAGGCGGAACCTCGCTGGGCGCCTGGCCCGGAACGCTCGTGCTGTCGGCGCGGAAATAGCGCGCGTGGTTACTGTTGATGTCGCCGACGAGGGCAGTGTAACCGGCGTCCGTGCTTGCAAAAAGGTTGCCGCCGTAGCCGGCATTACCCGTGCGAACATAGCTCTTGAACTGCTCCGGCCAAATCCAGTAGAGGGTTTTGGGTACGGTTTTGGTCGTGCTATTTGAGTCCGCAGGGCAAAAGTCCGACGCCGGAATGGTAAAGCTCTGCGTGATGACGGTAACGCTGGCTCCGTCCTGGGTCACCGTGGTTGTCGTGGGGACCAGCGGATTGGAGTAAAAGCCAGAGGTGTCTTTGCCCTGAAAAACCAGGATATGACCGCGCACCAAATCTTTAAGCGAGTTGATGATCTCTTCGTTTGTCGATGCGTCCGTAGCGGTGCCGCCCGTGCCCGCAGCGCTCGTCTGGACAGAGACTTCCCAGGTCATTTCCACCGTGATATCACGCAGGTCATTACAGAGCGGCTTGACGTTGAGCTGAAGCTGACCGGCCGACCCCGGAGAGAGACTGCCATCGGCACTCATGTTATTGAGGTTGGAAAAATTGTTCACGGCAAGGCTTGTACTGTCCGACGCGTAGTTGTCCTGGGCGTCGTACTTGCCCGCCGTGCCGTCCTGCGTTCCCGAGAGCACAAACCGCGGGCCCTTCGCTCCGATCGTGCTCCCCGTAGCGCTCACGCGGTTGTTCCCGGCAAACCAGGCCAGGCATGCAAAGATGGCGACAATGGCGGCCAGCACAAACAGACCGCTCACCAGGAAATCCTTCCAGAAATCCTTGAGGGTCCGCACGTGCTCGTCGGCAGCCTGGCGGTACTCGGCCGCCGTCTTGTGCTGCTGGAGCTCGCTATGTCGGTCCATGCCACTCATCGTTTACGTTTGCCCTGCTAGCAGGCGTGCCATCCTTTCCGCTTGGTCGCGATCAATCCGTTGCTCGTAGGCATAGAATTCAGGCAGAATACAACACCATACGATAAGGTAAAAGAATAGCATTGACCTGCGGTTTGCTCCACAACGCAAGCCTTAATGATGTCTTAAAAGTCAAACCCTTGGTGCAAGTGGTCAGGTTACTTCGCGCCAACATGGTGCAAACAAACCTGACCCCCTTGTACCAATCCCCTTGCATCAAATTCGGATTTTCGGGTGTCAGCAATTCGGATTTTCATGTTCTGAGGATTCGGATTTTCGGTCGCTCAAGATTCGGATTTTCTGAACACGCTGGTCAGAGCATCCTCATTGGCAAAAAGGCGGGGAGCACCGATACGGCACTCCCCGCCCGCTCAACCGTGCGCGCATTGTTCACGCAACGGTTCGCACGTCCATTCAAACTTTGCCTCATCTTAACCTCATCTTAGCCTCATTTGAGGTGAAGATGAGGTTAAGGGTACGTTTAAGCTAGTCTGCCCCCTACCCCGGTTGATGGTCTATGTGCGCAGGGACACAGCCGGGCGAGGCGGATCCGTGCTACCGCCCTGCCTGACCGCGATGTTCAACTACAGCTCGTTGGCCGCGTGATATGCCGTGCGAATGGCGCTCGCAATGTCGGCGGTGCGCTCGCCCGAGCAGTCGCCCACGCAGGTCACGGGCACCGTTACGCCGTCCAGGTCAAACCCGTTGGCCTTGGAGCCCACGGCCATCACCACGTAATCGCAGGCGATCTTCACCGGCTCCTCGGCGCCGTCCTCGGTGGTGCGAACGGCCTCCACGCCCTCGTCGGTAATGGCGGTCAGGCGGGTCTTAACATGCTGCTCAACGTTGTGGGCGGCAAAGTCGTTCATAATCAGCGGCAGAATGGTCTCGGACTCGCCTGCGGCAATCTTGTCGAGCATCTCGACAATCGCCACCTCGCAGCCGTTCTGCAGCAGGTACTCGGCAGTCTCGGTGCCCACCAGGCCGCCGCCGATAACGGCGACGCAGCCCGCGAGCTCCGCCTTGCCGGCCAGCACGTCCCAGCTCGAGACGACCTTGTCCGAATCGGCGCCCGGAACGGGGATGACCACGTCGTGCGCGCCCACAGCCACAATCGCGGCGTCGGCGGCGTTGAGGTCCTCGGCCGTAGCGGCATGGTTGAGCTCAACCTTTACGCCCAGGCCGGGCAGAATCTTCTCGTAATACTCCACCGAGCGCATGATCTCGTCCTTGCGCGGAGGCGCGGCCGCCAGCACAATCTGGCCGCCCAGATGATCGCTCGCCTCATAGACGGTCACGTCGTAGCCGCGCTTGGCCGCCACGCGCGCGGCCTCCAGGCCGGCAATACCGCCGCCCACCACGGCGATCTTCTTGTCGCCCTCGCCCGGCTTAATGGCGATGGTCGCCTCGTCGCCGTTCTCGGCATTGAGCACGCACGAGATGTATTTGCGGTTTTGAATCGCGTCGACGCAGCCCTTGTTGCAGTTGAGGCACTCGCGGATGGGCTCACCCGTGGCGGCCTTCAGCGCAATGTCGGGGTCGCACATGAGCGAGCGGCCGTAGGCGATGATGTCGGCCGCGCCGTCTTCCAGAATCTTCTCACCGGCCTCGACCGAGACAACGCGGCCGACGGTTGCCACCGGCACGGAGACCAGGGCCTTGACGCGCTCGGCCACCGGCAGCGTCCAGTTGTAGGGCATGGCGCCCATGGGCGGAATGGTGTCTCCCATGTTGCCGGTGTGGTTGGCCTGCGCGACCTGGATCATGTCGATGCCCGCGCCCTCGAGCAGCTTGGCAAACTCGCAGGCCTCATCGGGCTGCAGGCCGCCCTTGCCGCGCGGCGTGCCGTCGGGGTTCTCCATGATCACGGGGAGCTTGTACTCCACCATCAGCTCCGGTGCGGCTTCCTTAATGGCGGCGACGACCTCCAGCGCGTAGCGAACGCGGTTCTCGAACGAGCCGCCGTACTCGTCGGTGCGCTGGTTGAGGATAGCCGAGCACAGCGAGCCCACCAGACGGTCGCCGTGGACCTCGATGGCGTCGATCCCGGCCTGCTGTGCGCGAGCGGCCGAGGCGGCGATGGCCTCCTTGATCTGGGTGAGCTGCTCCACGCTCGCCTCGTTCACAAAGTGCTGCATGTCGTGGTGCAGCTTGGCGTAGGCCTGCTTGCGAATCTCGTTGGACTCGGCCATCTTGGCGGCGAAGGTCTCCTCGTCGCCGGCGGCCTTGGCCTCCTGCGCGGCCTTGGCGGCGGCCATGGAGCCCATGACCATGCGGCCGACGCCGGGCACGTCGTACTCGGGATGGAACAGCTGCAGGGCGATCTTGGCGCCGTGCTTGTGGACGGCGTCGGCCAGCGCCTTAAACGTGGGGATCTGGGCATCGGTCGCCAGCTTGGGCGTGGGGCTCGCGGTCATAACGGGAGCGACGTCGCCGATGACGATGTAGCTCACGCCGCCACGGGCCAGACGCTCGTAAAAGGCCAGGCTGCGCTCGCCGATGGAACCGTCGCGCTCCTCGTAGCCGGTGGTGAGCGGCGGGAACATAATGCGGTTCTTGAGCTCAAGGGGGCCAACCGTAATGGGCTGGAGCAGCTTGGATGCAGGTGCGGTCATGGATATTCCTCTCTTGTAGGCGCGGCGGCGATGGTGCCGCGTAGTTGTCTAGAGGATATGGCATGGGAGCACAGTGGCGCAACGGAAATCGGCAGACAGCAGGTAGCGGCAGGTGGATGGGGCGGGGCGGCCCGTCGGTTTGTCTCAATCTGTAACAGTAAGGCCCACTTTTGGCCTCCACCTGTTACAGATCGAGACAAACCAACCCGGCCCGCTAGAACATCTAAATCTGTAACAGCTACCCGGCAAAATCCGTCCCTCGTGTCACAGATTCAGATAAACGGAGCCCGGCTGCCGAAAAATCTCGTTCTGTAACATCTATCGGCCAAAAACGGCCCCACGTGTTACAGATCAAGACATTCCCCTCAGCCCATCCTCAACAATCTCAATCCGTAACATCTAGGCCCGCTTTTGACCCCTACCCGTTACAGATTGAGATTTTGTTTGAGATTTGCCGAGGGACTATATCCACGCGTCATCGAAGCCACTGCGACAGAGGTGCGACATTACTGCGACAGAGGTGCGACATTACTGCGACAGAGGTGCGAAATAGATCGACCACCTTACCTTATCGTGTAGAACTGTTTTGGGTCGTTATGGGATGAGCCGTGCCATTCGAGCAGCCCGTCTTCCTCAATTAACTTACCAAGCACCCGGCTTGCTGTGCGGCGATTTCTCCCGATGTGCGCTGCAAGCTCCCTTGCTGTCACCCTTCCGTTCGCAAAGGCCAACCTGACGGCGGCGAGCTCATACTCCCCCAATGAGGCGATCACCTCCGGTGATACCTTGTCCTCGAGAGCCTCGCTTCTCCTTACGGTTCTGGCAACGATATTGTTCTCAAGCGTTAGCTGAACCCTTGCCCCATCAGGTTCCGTGTAGACCGGATCATTGAGCAGAGAGTTTTGCATCTCGGTATAAATGCGCTTGACGCCCTCGTTTAGCTCCCGAACCCAACCAAATTCAACCAGCGTGCGCGCGATGCGTGGGTTGCGCGAGTAACGAGTGGTCCTCATGTTGTCGAGCGTCACGATATTGGGAAGCGCGCCTGGACTGATGATTTCCAAACGGTCGTCGAACATCGAGACCCGGATGTAGTCGCCGCGGAACGAGTAGTCGCGATGTGTCACCGCGTTGACCAAGCCCTCGAACCAGGCGAACTCAGGATACTCAGGCACGGTCTGGAATTTCCCGTCGGGCCCCAGGAACTGAAATTCGCGGAGCATGCTCGAGATGAGTTCGTAGGCGTCTTGGATCACCTTAGGCAGCGGCCCACAGAAGCTTCGTTCTTTCGTGATGTTGAGACGCTCGCCCGTCTCCATTTTGACGCCGTCGTAGCGCAGGACACGGACTCGCGCCTGTGGCATCATCGCGGACGGATCCAGCGCGAATAGCAGGGCTCCAGCAACGGTCAGCTTTCCGTCACGCATAAAACGACGACTTCTAAGGACCTGCTCGTCGGAAACTTCGGTTCCAAGAATCCCTTTGTAGCGATCAAGCACTTCATGGTCCACGTCATCTAGGGAGGAATCCTCAACAAGCTCGTCCTCGAAGATTCTCTGCCCCTTATCGTACTCGAGGGCAAATACCTGTTCGCGGCTGAGCCTCACGCTCTTGTCGTCCTGCCGCAAGAAAACCTCGCCGTCGCTCACGCGAGCAACAGAGTGGTTGGTCGAGGCATCGATGTCCAAAACGAGAACGAAGTCCTCCTCGCCCGAAGAATTGACCACGGGGATTCGGTCTTTGCGAACAATAGGGGTTGGCGTGCAAGTCGTGAGCGCAGCGCGCTCGAATTTCTCAATGTCGCGCGCGCCGTTACGCTTGAAGCCCGTTACCTCACCATTATCCTCGATACCGATAACGAGCTTGCCTCCCGCCGAGTTGGCGAATGCACTAATATGCTTCGCAATCTCCTTGTCATCCTTGCGGGCGCTCTTTCGATCGAAGTACTGATTCTCCCTGAGAGTGGAAAATAGAATCACATCGTTTGTCGCGATGGGTTGCTGCATTGCCGCCTCCTTACATGGCTCCATAAAGAAGTGTAAGTCAAAGGCATCGTATAGACGGCCCCTACATAGCGGCCCCTTTATTGTTTTTAAGACGTCACTGTTTCTAGTTAAGGATCGTTAAGGGTCGTCGCAGCTCCTTCCAATTGGAATCTATCAATCGACAAGTCAATCCATCCAGCCCGTGATTATCGATAGCCCGTCCGCCTCACATAATAAAAAGAGTCAAGATTCACTCATAAAGGAGAGCAACAACAAAATCTCAATCTGTAACAGCTACTCGGCAAAATCCATCCCTCGTGTTACAGATTTAGACAAACGGGGGCCGGCTGCCGGAAAATCTCGATCTGTAACATCTAGCCGTCCAAATCGGGTCTACGCGTTACAGATCGAGATTTTGTTTGAGAGGTTGAAAACCGTGCCGAAAACACGGTCCCGGAATAACAAAAAAGCTCGCCGGCTAGGCCGACGAGCTGCAAGTTCTTGGTCGCGGGGGCAGGATTTGAACCTACGACCTCCGGGTTATGAGCCCGGCGAGCTACCAGACTGCTCCACCCCGCAATGTCTGGGCGCCTCATGTGCGCAAGAAAGAATATTACGCGGGAGTTCGGTAAACGGCAAGGAAAATCTCGTAGAGCATAATTCCTTCATATTTAAACCCCTCAGCCCCTATCACCGTAAACGAATTGCAGCCGAGCGCCGTCGACGGCACGTATACAATGGTGCGCGTCCTTTTATGCCAACACCGGGAGTAGACATGCTGCTCGCTATCGATATGGGAAATACGCAGACGGCCATGGGCCTGTTTGACGGAGACGAGCTGGTGCAGTCGTGGCGTATGCCCACCGACCGCTCCTATACCGCCGACGAGATCCACGTGCGCCTGATGGGTTTCTTTAAGATGTACGGCCTCTCGCTCGATACGGTTGACGCGATCGCCTTTGCGGGCGTGGTGCCGCAGCTCTCGCGCGAGTGGCACGCCGTGGCCGACCG
>CABMPS010000103.1 GCA_902388545.1 uncultured Collinsella sp. | reverse complement strand
CGGGATTGTTTTCCCGGCCCGGCGCTTTTGCTATGCCGAGGTGTTGTCTTTGGAGGTGGCGCCGTTGCCCGCGGCGGCATCCAGCAAGAACAGCCGCAGCGCGAGCTTGATCGCGTAGCCTGGTTTGACCTGCGCCGCGTCTCCCATGCGTTCGCCTAGGTCGCCGCTGTAGGCGTAAACGTCGCGAATGAGGTCCGCGCCCGAGAGGGTGAACATGTAGCCCGTGTCCGAAAGCGCGTTGGGTGCTGCGGGCAGACCCGCGGCCGCACAAAAGCTCGCGAGGTCGGGGCCCATGACGGCCTCGTAGTCAATCGCGTGGCCGCCGTCCTGGGCGGCTTGCTCCTGTTCGCGGGTGTACGACAACGCCGCCGCCAGCACAAAGCTGGGCGTGGGCGCGTTGACGTCGTCGGTGGTGGCGACGAGCTTGCCGGCCGCCTGCGTGACCAGCCAGGCGACTTCGCGCTGGCATCGAACGGCTTTGCGCGTCACCGGCTTGATCGATCCGGTAGAAACGCTTCCCTTGGGTTGATTGGCGGCAGCCATAGAGTCCTCCCGGCAAATAGCCCGCACAAGCAGGCAGAAATTACACGTGCTACATCAGTATAGCGGGTGGGGAAGGGCTAGGGCGAAGCTCGGCGGAGGGCGAATGTGTGCGTTGGCATGGCGCTGCGGTCGCAAGGCTTAAGAGGGGCTTATGACTGCGCGGGAGAGAGATCAAATAAGGTAAACGATGTTCATGTAGCACCGCATATAACCAGAGGTAGACCTATGAATCTGCCGGAATGTAGGCTGCCGAAAACTCATAAGGAAATCGTAAGAATTATGGTATTCTCAATTCCATGTCTAAAGGATGGGCAAGCAACATCCAACACGAAAGCGCGGGCTCCCCTTCCGGGCTTCTCGAGGGTCATCTGGGATGAATGGGGAAAGAAAGGGGTCCGTATGGATACCAAGGCATTAAAGAAGCAGATGGGCGCCGCCATCGCCATGGTGCTGGTAGCAGCCGTAGCACTGGGCTCTGCCACGTTCGCATGGTTTGTGAGCAACAACAAGGTCGACGCAACGACCAGTAAGATTTCTGCTCAGTCGAACTCTGCGTTCATGTATATTCGTGATGAGAATGAACCGTCTAAGGATCTTCGCACGGATGATTCTTCTGTTGCGAACACGCCGCTTTATCCGGCTCATTGGGCAAATGGCGCCGACACGACTCCGTACGATACGCTGGCTAACTTCTATACGGCATTCGGTACCAGTGCGACTGATGGCTTGAAGGTCGACAATACCGTCAAGCTTGTTCCTGCTCAGGGCGCCGACGCTGCCGGCACGCCTGCCGCCGCGGTTACTGGAAAGTATGCCGTAAAGAACACCTTTTATGTTGGCTCAAAGGGCGCTGAGCTCACCAATCTTGTAGTTGATTCGGCCAAAATTACGGGTGCCACAGGCGATAATGATAAATTTGATTCTGCGCTTCGCGTGCTGGTCATGAGCGGGACGAACTGGGTGCTTTGCAATAAGGACGGCATTGTCTCCTCTTCTGACACCACGCATAAGCTTGCCGATAAGATTGGCGAGGATGAGACAACCGTTGAAATGTATGTCTTCTACGATGGTGACGATGCTCAGGTCTTTACGAACAATCTTGAGAATCTGAAGACGGCTTCCAAGCGCATTAACGTTGTCTTCACTGCTACCTCTACTCAGACCGATAAGAACTAGCGGGATAAGCAGCTAAACAAGGCGGGGGAGAGGTGTCCCCCGCCTTTTTCTTTAGAGAGGAGGATTTCCGTTGAGCGTTAAGCAGATGAAAAAGCAGCTTGCGATCGCAGCCTTGTCAGTCGTTATGGCAGCGGTTGCGCTTGGCTCTGCAACGTATGCCTGGTTCGTTTCAAACACAAAGGTTGACGGCACCACCAGTACCGTTAGCGCCCAGGCAAACGGCATGGTCCTCCAAATTGCGTCCGGCCCAAATGCCATTCATGACGGTAGCGATCATCAGACGACCGCCGCAAGCACTGGCCATGAGATCAGTCCGTCTTCCACGGACGATGCCCATAGCTGGTTTGTACCAAAATCATGGAATGGTACAGATGTGAGTGGTTACCAGAAGGCAACGATTTCTAAGCAGCTTGAGGGTTCCTATACGCTCAAGGGAGATACCGAGACTTATTACGCCTATACGATGGCGGAATATACGCTCTACACGATTAACCAGACTGGCGAGGCTGACGTCTATCTCGACAACAGCAGCTCGAACGGTCCCGTTGTTGTGACTGCGTCGGAAGGCGCTTCGAAAGATTGGTTTGACAAAATCAAAGGCAGCCTTCGTGTTGGTCTGCTGATTAATGACGAGCTCAAGGTTGTTTATGCTCCGGTCCTTCCGACAGGCAAGGGAAACGATGTTTCTGCTACCGAAGGCTGGAGTTGCGTGAATCCCGACAGCCTCTCGGTGACCATGGCGCCGTCCTATGCCCATGTGTGCGGTGGCAATATGATTGACCAGAACAGTAAAAACTGGGGAGCAACTGGAAGCGGTGACTCCTACGTAAAGCCGACGGGCGACGCTCAGATGCTCGCTCATGTTGGTTACAGCGGGACAAACTTCAAGGTTGTCATTTGGATGGAAGGCACTGACAGCGATTGTCAGAACATGTCCGGCCTCGATGTTGGTGAAGGAAGTCCGACCTTCGATGTAACGGTTAGCCTGGTCGGCATCGTGCCTGACTCTAAGTAGAGGCAAGACAACAATTAAACTGCCTAAAGGGGCCGCTTCGATTGAAGCGGCCCCTTTTTTTGTGGCTGTCTGCTGGAAGCACTTTGTCGCATATCGCTCGGGGTCGGCGATAATGTGAAGAACTGTTCTTCCTGGAGGTTCCTTATGGACGGCATTGCTTCTAGTGTTCCGCTGATTGCTCGGCCGAGTTTCGACCGCGCTTGCAGCGTTGTGCCGTCCGAATATGTTCAGGCTTGGGAATGGTTCTTGCGCGAGGAGCAGCGTGGCGGCCTATGGGACAAACTCCCGCATCGCACCAATGCCGATAGCCCTCAATATCCCTTTCGCCTGACGATTGATTCTGAGCTCTTTCCGGTGTCGCGCGATTCGGGCATCTTTTGGCCTGGTCGCGGGCGCGTTAATCAGCCGCGCGAAAAGACCTTCGCCCTTTCGGTGCACAATTCCAAGCGCGGCGCCTACCCCGATGTTCCGCCGCTCTATCTTGAGGACGGCACGTGGGTGCTCAAGTACTCGTCGCAAAGTGCTTCGGTCGAAAACTGGCGCGACCAGGACTACAACCAAAAGATGATCAACTGCATGGAGTGCGGCGTTCCCGTTGGCGTGTTCTTTGCAACGAGCGCCGGCTACAAAGTGCTGGGCCTAGCGTTCGTTGAGCGTTACGAGCCCGAGAACAGCTGGTTTGTGCTGCACGGTCCCGTCCACAAGGGCGGACCCGATGCGCGTTTCTTCCCTGATATGAGCTACATGAAGGACGCTCCGGTCGCGGCGGAGTTTTCCGGCACTCCAGCGAGCGACGATGAAAAGGTCCGTTATGCGTTGCGTCGCGAGCGAATCGGCCAGCAGCGTTTTCGCAATCAGCTTTTTGAGGCTTATACCGGTCGATGTGCCGTCTCGGGCTGCAATGTGGATGAAGCTCTCGAGGCCGCGCATATCGAGAACTACTCGGGTCCCAAGTCGCAAGTTGTCAGCAACGGTATTCTGCTGCGCCGTGACTTGCACTCGCTGTTCGATGCTCATTTGATTTCGTTTGAGCTGGTGCGTGGCGACTATCAACTTTGCGGGTCGTATCTTCTGCGGCATACGGACTATGCGGCGTTTGCAGGGTCGGTGTTGCGTGAGCCGGACGAACATCGCCTGCGTCCCAACGCTCGATTCCTCGAGGCTCATCGTGCCGAGTTTGATTTCTCGGAATCGCGGCGCCGGGCGGAAGCCGTTGCTCCGTATTAGCTGGGCGTGGCCCGTCGCAACCCAATCATGTCGATTGATCGGATCGCGTCGCGCCGCAACGAGAGCCGCACGATCCTGCCATCCTCTTCTCAACAGGTAAAACAGGAAAGGGGAGACCATGGGATGGCGAAGCGATATCGCGCGCGGCGCATACGGTAACTTACCGCGCGTTTTGATGGATCGGAGCTTATTTCCGCTCATCGAGGCCAGCTGCAGCCAAATCTGTCTGCCCTGTCCTTGCTGCGGTACAGACCTTCCGTGCCTAGACATCACCTTCATCGATGCCCGCGATAAGCACGCCACCGACCCGCGGGTTCGAACGGGCCTGCGCCTCCCGGTCTATCCTCAGCAATGCCCGACCTGTGGATGCGCCATTACCTATGACGATGCGGACACCTAATTGCCTGATGGCGAGCGAGGATTTTTGGACGATCGAAAACCGAGCGTGGATAATCTCCCGTTTTTGGGCTGAAGGGCTGTCAAAAACGGGAGATTTTCCACGCTCAGCCGTTTCTGCCTTATAAGATGCCCTACAGGTAAATCCCCTCGCACAGGGTCTTGTGAAACTGGGTGTGGTGATCGCGTGCCCAGGTGAAGAGCGCCTGGTCAAAGTTGCTCTGACTGGCGGGGATGCCATAGACGCCGGCGACTTCCACGCGCACGAACTCCAGCGCGGGCAGCTTGTTGATGGCCGTGAGCGCAAACGGCGACGTAGGCTCCTCGAACAGGTAATGGCTGCCTTGCAGCGCGCCGCAGCCGGTGCAGGTGCTGGCGAGCGATACGGTCTTGGTGGTGCGCGACGTTGTGGGCTTGTAGCCGCAGCGCTCGCGCAGGTAGTCGCGGATCTCGGCCGGCACGCAGCCCAGCGCGGGGACGATGGCTATGGCGTTGGCGCGGGCGGTGTCGATCGCGATGTGGCCCACGTCGTCCATGGCGAGCGCAGCGCTGGGCGCAGCCATGCTGCTCGAGTCCTCGTCCACCCGATACGGAACGCCAAAGGCCGCGACCGTCGTCTGCCCGTGGCACTTCCAACACTCGCGCTTGCCCAGTACCAGGTAGATGTAGGGCGCGCTGGGGTTGGAGCGATCCACGCCGGGCAGCCACGCGGCAAAGGGCTCGGGGTTGACGCCATCGGGCACGTACCAGATCTTCTTGGTCCGGTCCCACTTGGCGCCCAGGGCCTTAGCCTCGTCTTTGTGCGAAAAGGGAACATCGAGCTCGGTGCGCATGGCGGCTCCTTTGTGCGGCTTGCGATGCATGTGCTCCAAGGATACCCCAGCGGCGGGCGCTCGATGCATGTGGCAGGGATTTGCCGTGTTTGCGCAGGTGGCCGGTGGTGTGTGCTGTCTTTGCGAGGCGACGGCGGTCATGGCGTGCGGTCGCTGGACGGATGCTTTGGCCGTCCGAGAAGTCGCGGAGCATTTTGGCGAGGGGGTGCCGTCAAGCAAATGGGCAAGCAAATGGTCAGCTTTTGGTCAGTTGAGCGGCAACCTTGCCAAAAGCTTGACGGATTTGCAGCTAGACGTCGACGAATGAACATTTTGGACGCGCTGCGGCTAAAAACCGCCGGTCGTTTGCCGAAAACTTAGCGGGACCGCCAGCGGCTGCCGACGCGCGTGCTATCTTCGCGCCATGAGCTACTTTATCGTTTCACATAACGCTGCGTTGGCGCTTTTGGCGCACATCCCGAACCCTCGATTTGGGGATTCGGAACCAGAGGTCGTGTCGATTGCAGGCGCCTGCGCGCTGTTGGACCAAGAGGCGCAGGAGTTTATCGATCGCTATGATTTAGGGGTCGAAACGCTGGATTTGCTGGTGCCGTCGCGCGCCGACCGTCGGCGGAGCAAACATGTTAAGACGCATCTCTGCACCAACGAGCTCCCGGCGGGTTCGTTTATCTCGCTGGGCCACTGGATGGGCGGCCTGGATGCGTACGTGTGCGCTCCCGAGCTGGCGTTTGTGCAGGCTGCGCACGACGGCTCTGCAGTCGAGGCCATCTATGCCGGCTATGCCATGACATCGGACTATCGGCTGGACAACCTTGCTCCCGGCGGGGTGACAGGCAGGGATGGGGGCATGCGCGATGGCAGGCTCACGACCAAGGAGCTCATTGCGGCTTATATCGAGGCGTCCCCAAAGGTGAGGGGGCTTGCGAAAGCAAAGGCGCTGCTTGCATATGTGAACGAGGGGTCGCGCTCTCCGAGGGAGTCGGGGCTGTGCATGTTTATGTCGCTGCCTGCGCGCTACGGCGGGTATGCATTGGGCAAGGCCGAGCTCAACAAGAAGGCTTTCATTCGCGATGGACTCAACGATGGGCGCGAGCGCAAACTGCGCGTGTTGGAGCGCACGCCCGACATTACGCTTACGGCTAAAGTCGAGGTGGGCAGGGATAAAGTAAAGGCCGGGCTGCTGCCAGAGGTGCTGACCGCGATGGTCGACTACGACAGCGATGCCATTCATGACGGCCGCGAGAAGATCCACAAGGATGCCGAGCGCCGCAACGAGTTGGAACTGCTTGAGGGAGTAGCGTATTTTACGGTGACAACCGACCAAGCAAATGACTACGACAAGCTCGTTCGGCTGTGCGAACGCATCCGACGGAAGCTGCATCGGAATAAGCGCCCCATCTTTAACAAGGCGATGAGTGCAGAGCAGCGATATTTTGCCCATGCGCGTGCCGAAACGAAGCGATTTTGGCTCTGGCAAGCCGTTATCGATGCGCATCAGTATTGGTAGGGGCGGTAACAGGGGGTTAGAATTAGCGGCCATATATCCAGGTTTAATACTTTTCCCGAGAAGTGAACGAGTCAGACTGGACCCCCGAAACATCGACACTTTTAGGGACTTGTTTCCTGCGGTTTTGCTGCTGGAATCCTGCGGTTTTAACGTCAAAAAGTGTGGATGCTCCGGGGGTCCAAATAAGCTCGTTCACTTCTCGGGAAAAGTATTAAACCTCAATTTAAAGAGGGTTACTTAT
>CABMPS010000102.1 GCA_902388545.1 uncultured Collinsella sp. | reverse complement strand
ACCCGTCGCGCGGTGAGGCGAGATGAGTTTGGGCCCCGAGCAGATTATGCTCGGGGCCCTTTTTGTTTGCCGTATCCGATCGCTAGTTCAAATGTGATTTTCTCGGGAATGCATCTGGGGGATGCTGAGGACCTATTTTCCGCCATGCAGCAATGGGTCCTATGGGGTGCGCCGTGCATTTTTTGGAGTATTCTGCAGTTCGAGTTGTCTGCATATGATTCGACGTCGCCAACGGTGGCCTTCGGATATCCCTAGCGAGCGTTCCGAGTCAGATTTCGCCGTTTTCCGGAGCAGGGGCGCGTCATTCTCGCCATGTCGGGACTTAGAATGATACGGCGCCCTACAGTTTTGCCCACCCGCGGCGGTGCTGGCGCGGTCACGTTGCAGAATACTCCGTTTTTTGCACGGGCCAGGATGGGGTACCTCAGGAGAACACGGCGGTATCCCGTAAATATATACAATCTGTACCGTAATTAATACAAAACGAAGAGGCAGACAGCGTAGGGTGGGTGCATTGGGGTGTTTGGTGCACCAAAACGGGGATCCCACGTACCGTATACTCTGGCTGGATGTGAAAACGGCTTGACGCGTTGCCAGGCGTAGGGGGAGGGTGCCTCGATGGACGTATTCGAAATTGTGTTTAGTCCGACGGGTGGAACGCGGAAGGTGTCTGGCCTTGTGGCCGGGGCGCTGGACAAAAATACCGTTACCGTCGATCTGACCGATAGCGGGCTAGATTTCAGCGCTGTCTCGATGACTGAGGACGACGTGGCCGTAATCTCTGTGCCGGCGTATGCCGGTAGAATCCCGGCTGTGGTGGCTGACCGGTTGGGCATGGTGCGCGGCAACGGGGCTCGGGCTGTTTTGGTTTGTGTATACGGAAACCGCGCGTTTGAGGACACGCTCGTAGAGCTGGAGGACGTTGCGAAGCGCGCCGGATTTAGGGTGGTTGCAGCGGTTTCTGCTATTGCTGAGCATTCCGTTGCTCGTCAGTTTGCTGCTGGGCGACCGGATGCGCAGGATGCGGCGCAGCTCGCAGAGTTTGCGCAGCAAATTCAGCAAAAGCTGTTGACTGAGGATGCATCCGAGCCCTCTATTCCCGGCAATCGTCCTTATAAACAAGCCGGAGGTCACCGCATGGCACCCGAGGCAACAGAGGATTGCGTCTCCTGCGGTGCATGCGCCGCGGCGTGCCCCGTTTGTGCTATCGACAAGGGCGACCCCAAGCGAGCAGCTGGCGAGGCGTGCATCTCCTGCATGCGCTGCATTGCCGTATGTCCGCGAGGCGCTCGCAAGCTTGATCCCAACAAGCTATCCGCTGTTTCCCAGATGCTGAGCAAGGCTTGCGTCGTGCGGAAGGAATGCGAGCTCTTCATCTAGTGCATACGAAATTGGTGCATTGGGGACAGGCTAATCTGCACCAACCTGGTGCAAACAAACCTGTCCCCAACGCACCAGAGTGAGGAGTGCCCCTGGGTGCCGGCAGAAAAGGAACGTCCCTAAGTGCCGCCTAAATACCGTTTATCGAAGAAAAAATACCGCTCACCGGTCATAATGATTGTTCTGGCTTTGGGCTTGTCTACAATAACTCCCGTAAAAAGAAATGCGGAAGGTTACCGAGTCCCTCGGACGTGGACCTAACCAAAGTCTTTGAACGGGTGTGTCTCTATGGATGCATTCGCTTGATTTTGGTTGGGCTATATTTATGAAGGGACATGCCACCATGGGTTTCTTTTCTCGCCTGATGGGCGGTTCGGATGAGCAGAAGACTGCAGCTTCCGAGTTCGAAATCCTCGCTCCCGTTTCCGGCGAGCTTGTTCATCTAGAAAATACCAATGACCCCGCTTTTAGCAGCCGTGCCGTGGGCGATGGCGTTGCCGTGGTTCCCCAAGAGGGAACGGTGTGCGCTCCTGTCTCCGGTACCGTCGCGGCGCTGTTCCCGACCGAGCACGCGCTGGGTATCATGTCCGACGACAGCTCTGCTCAGGTGATGCTGCATATCGGAATCGACACTGTTAAACTTGAGGGCAAGGGCTTCCATGCGCTTGTTGCTCAGGGTGACCATGTCGACGCGGGCCAGCCCCTCGTCGAGGTCGATTTCGACGCGGTCCGCGCCGCCGGCTTCGATCCCACGGTCTTCGTTATCGTGTGCGAGCGTTCGGAGAACTCGACTCTTCGTGAGCACGCTTCCGGCCCTGTTGCTGTTAAAGAGCCTGTCGTCTGGCTTTCCGAGTAAATTCTTGTGGTGGGTACCGTGGTTATCAAGCGAGTTTTCAACAATAACGTCGCAATGGTCACTTCGGACGATGGCTCCGAGTTCATTGTCATCGGTCGAGGCCTCTGCTTTGGCCGTCATGCCGGCGACGCTATCGATGAAGCATCGGTCGAAAAGACCTATGCGCTGCAGGAGGGCACTTCTCAGGATTCGCGTACGATTGACCGCTTGGCACATCTTTTGGAGTCCATCCCCACCGTTAACCTCGTGATTTCCGAGGACATCGTTCAGATGCTCCGTCGAGAGCTCAATGTTGATGTCAACGACAAGATTCTCATTGCTCTCGCAGACCATATCAGCCTTGCTTTGGAGCGCGAGCGCAAGGGCGTCCCCTGCGAGAATCCGTTGCTGCTCGAGATCCAGCAGTTCTATCGCAAGGAGTACGCGCTTGCGGGCCGTGCGCTGCAGATTATCAAGGAGTATATGGGCATCCAGATGAGCGAAGAAGAGCAGGGTTTTATTACGCTGCATATCGTCAACGCCACCATGCCGCAACGCTCCGATCGTCTGATCGTTTCGGTCCAGCTTGTTCGCGACGTGCTTGCGATTGTTTCCGAGCGCTATGCTACGACCCTCGATGACACCTCGCTGCCTTACGAACGTTTCGTTCGTCACCTGCAGTTTTTCGCACAGCGAGCGCTCGATCCTGCGGCCGGGCAAATCAATGGCGACGCGCTGTTCCGAATCGATGAAACGGCGTATCCGTGCGCATTCTCGTGCGCGGACGCCATAGCTGCCCACTTGTCGTCTACCTATAACGTTGTCGTTACCGATGCCGAGAAGAGTTATCTCGCATATCACATTGTTAACCTGCTTGGAGAACCTGGTCTCTAGGCATAACGTGCCCACACATCGATTGATATAAGGCAGGGCTCACGGTCTTGTCTAGGGCGCATCTGTCTTAATTTGCGGAAAAGGAAGGGGAGTACCGCTATGACCGCAAAAAAGAAGTTCAATTTCAAAGCGCCGTTGGAGGTGTTCGCGAAGTCAATCGTCCAGCCGATGATGTATCTCTCGGTTGCCGGCATTCTGCTCATCGTGGGCATTATTCTGACCAACAAGACCATTTGCGCCTTGATCCCCGTACTGGGCTCCGGTCCGTTCCAGCTTGTGGGCGCCGTTGTCTATCAGTCGCTGATGTTTATCATCAACAACCTCTCGATTCTGTTCTGCGTGGGCATCGCCGGCGCCATGGCAAAGAAGAACAAGGGCCATGCTTCGCTGATTGCCCTGATGTCGTTCTTCCTGTTCCTGCAGGCTAACAACATCGTGCTCAACGCCACCGGCTCTCTTGCCGAGGCGAGCGGCATGCTCGGTCTTACCGGAACCGGCCAGAGCACCGTTATGGGCATTCAGGTGCTCGATACCGGCGTGTTTGGCGGCATCATTCTTGGTTGCATCACCGGTGTCGTGTTCAACAAGTACTCGAACAAGCAGTTCCCCATTGCCCTTTCGATGTTCTCGGGCGTTCGTTTTCCGTTCCTGATCATGATCATCATCTCCTGGATCATGGGCGCTGGCTTCTGCATCGTTTGGCCTCCGGTTCAGGGCGCCATCTCCTCCGTTGCCGGCATCATTAAGGAGTCGGGCAACATCGGTCTGTTTATCTACGGCATGCTCAACAAGCTGCTCGTTCCCACCGGTCTGCACCACCTCATCTACACTCCGTTCCAGTTCTCCGATGTGGGTGGCACCCTGACGCTGGGCGATCAGGTTATCGCCGGCGCCTATCCCATCCGTGTCGCCGAGATGGCAATGACGGGCCAGCCCTTCTCCGATAGCACCTACTTCAACAGCTACACCTTCAACAACCTGTGGCCCTACATCGGTATCGGTCTCGCCTTTATCTTCACCGCTTACAAGGGGAACAAGGATAAGACCAAGGCCGTTATCATCCCGCTGATCATCACCGCCGTGCTCTCCTGTGTCACCGAGCCCATGGACTTCCTCTTTGTCTTTGCCGCTCCCGTGCTCTTTGTCGTTCACTCGGTTCTTTCCGGTATCTTCCTGGTCCTGCTCAAGGTCCTCTCCGTGCCCGCTTCGACTGCAGGCGGCATCATCAACATCGTGGTTTCCAACCTGGTTCTTGGTGTCGATAAGACCAACTGGCCGATGATGCTCGTGCTCGGAGTCGTCAACGCCGCGCTGTACTTCTTCCTCTTCACCTTCCTTATTAAGAAGCTCAACCTCCACACGCCTGGTCGCGAGGAGGAGTCCGAGCTCGCCGAGTCCGTTGCCGAGGGCGAGGCCGCCGCGTCTGTCGCGGTGAAGCAGGGCGCTGTTGCCGCAGCTCCCGCAGAGGGCGTCGATGCAGGTATTGCCGACCTGGTCGCAGGTCTTGGCGGCAAGGACAACATCGAGGAGCTCGAGAACTGCTTTACGCGTCTTCGCGTGAACGTTAAGAACCCGGACCTCATCGATGAGAACCTCATCAACCACGTGCCCAACAGCGGCATCAACCGCAACGGCAACAATATCCAGATCATCTTTGGCATGAAGGTCGCCGAGATGCGCGACAAGGTCGAAAACGCAATTGAGAAGGAGCAGTAAACAATGATCATTACTCTGTGTGGTGGCGGATCCACCTTTACCCCCGGCATCGTCAAGTCCATTGCCCTGCGCAAGGACGAGCTCGACGTTGACGAGATTCGTCTGTACGACATCAACGAGGAGCGCCAGCGCAAGATCGGCGTGCTCGTGGACTGGATTTTGCACGAGGACCTTGGCCTGGACATCAAGCTTACGGTGACCACCGACAAGGAGACGGCTTTTACCGACGCGAGCTTCGTGTTTGCCCAGATGCGCGTGGGCGGCTATGCCATGCGCGAGCAGGACGAGAAGATTCCGCTGCGCCATGGCTGCGTGGGCCAGGAGACCTGCGGTTGCGGCGGCCTTGCCTACGGCATGCGCACCATCTTCCCCATGGTCGAGCTGATCGATGACGTTGAGAAGTACGCCAAGAAGGACTACTGGATTCTCAACTACTCCAACCCTGCCGCCATCGTGTCCGAGGGCTGCCGCGCGCTGCGTCCCAACGCTCGCATCATCAACATCTGCGACATGCCGATCGCGATCATCGACGTGGTTTGCGCCGCGCTCGATATCGACAAGAAGGACGTCGAGTACGATTACTTTGGCCTCAACCACTTTGGTTGGTTCACCTCGATCCGCCACAAGGGCGAGGAGGTGCTCCCGCAGCTGCGCGAGTACATCAAGGAACATGAGATTCTGCTGCCCGATTCGTACCTCAAGGGCATGAGCTCGCTGATGTCCAAGAAGCCCGAGGAGGCCACTGACGAGCACCCCGAGCAGAACCGCCACACCAAGGGCAGCTGGTACTACGTCTGGAAGGGCGAGTACGAGATCATGGAGTGCTTCCCGGAGTACCTGCCTAACACGTATCTGAACTACTACCTGCAGCAGAAGGAGTTCGTCGAGCATTCCAACCCCGAGCGCACCCGTGCTAACGAGGTTGAGGAGACGCGCGAGAAGAACCTCTTCGACGGCATCGACCACTACGAGAAGACCGGCGAGATCGACGAGAGTACGTTCTATGCGGGCAGCCACGGCGACTGGATTGCCGACCTGGCCATCGCTCTGAAGAACGATACCAAGCAGCGCTTCCTGGTCATTTGCGAGAACAAGGGCGCTATCCCCAACATGCCCTACGACGCCATGGTCGAGCTGCCTGCCTACATTGGCAAGAACGGCCCCGAGGTCATCAGCCGTGACAACATTCCTCTGTTCCAGCAGGGTCTTATGATGCAGCAGCTGAACTCCGAGAAGCTCGTGGTCGAGGCCACGATCGAGGGTTCGTACGAGAAGGCGCTCAAGGCCTTTACGCTCAACAAGACCGTGCCTTCGATGAAGGTCGCCAAGGAAGTTCTCGACGACATGATCGAGGCCAACAAGGGTTACTGGCCCGAGCTTAAGTAAAAGCAACAGGGTCGCTGGCCGCATACCTGGAGCAATGCCCCGTCCACGTGATTGCGTGGGCGGGGCATTGTCATTTGGTAACGCGTTTTACCAAATATGGCATTTATCTGCGGTAATGTTCTATTTCACCGCCGAGGGTGACATTTCATACCGCCTGCCGAACTGCGTGGAGACCTAACAACTTTTTAGGTCAGTGTTGTGCGTGTAGCAACTTCGCCCGGCCTCGCCTCCGGGCTGCCATGTGAGAGGGGATCTTATGGCTCGACTGCACGTAATGGAACGCAGCCACGCTCAGGCCGTCATGGACGACCTGCACGATGCGCTCGGACGTCGTCTGGCGGTGAGTTCGCTCGCCCCGTGCCCCGTTGAGTTTACGGCAGCGCTCGTCAATCTGTGCTCCACCCAGAGCTGCGGCAAGTGCACGCCCTGCCGCGTGGGCCTGAGCGCGCTGAGCGACCTGCTCGCCGATGTGCTCGAGGGCCGCGCCGACGAGTCCACGCTCAACTTGATTGAGCGCACCGCCCGCACCATCTACCTTTCGAGCGACTGCGCCATCGGCTACGAAG
Source organism: uncultured Collinsella sp. (assembly GCA_902388545.1). Classification (GTDB taxonomy): domain Bacteria; phylum Actinomycetota; class Coriobacteriia; order Coriobacteriales; family Coriobacteriaceae; genus Collinsella. Next base: position 173 of record CABMPS010000102.1, on the reverse strand, counting down.
CTGGCGCCATGGCACTCACGGCCATTCGCGGCTTCCGCGACGATTTTGAGCACCACATTCGCGAGCACTCCTGCGGCTTTGACCGCGAGGCCCGCGTCCCGTGCGTTTCGGGCTGCCCGGCTACGCAAAATTGTATATTAATTTATTTTTCCTCGCAAATATACTATAAAAAT
>CABMPS010000101.1 GCA_902388545.1 uncultured Collinsella sp. | reverse complement strand
AGGAAAGCGGATCACCAGATCAGGCCGACCCCCTCGGTGATCCGTTTTCCTCCGTCCCCAAGGGATCAATTATTTGTCGGGGTTGTGGTTTTGCGACCTGCTGAAATTAAAGATACTGTACAACTGTACGCTAACTCATCTTCGTAGTATATTGCTACCCGCAAAACTCGATACCATTGTGCGCCGAGACGCTAAAGCGCCTACGTACAATGGTTGTCGATAGTACGATTTGATTCAACGACAGGATGGATGGTCCAAGCGTGAGTCTCGGCAGCAAACTATCCGATGCAAAGGTCTCCTTTGCGATATTTAAGCGCGACATTAAGCGACTGCTTGTGAACCCCGTCGCCCTGGTGGTTACCCTCGGCGTGTGCGTTATTCCCTCGCTGTATGCCTGGTACAACATCGTGGCCAACTGGGATCCGTACGGAAACACCCAGGGTATCAAGATTGCCATCGCCAACAACGATCAGGGCACCCAAAACGAACTGGTGGGTGAGCTCAACGCGGGCGACAAGGTTGTCGATCAGCTCAAGGAGAACGATCAGTTGGGCTGGACCTTCGTCGATTCGGCGGCCGATGCCAAGGAGGGCGTCGAGAGCGGTGAGTACTATGCGGCCATCGTAATCCCCAAGAACTTCTCCGACAATCTGGTTTCGATGCTCGACGGCAACTACCATCAGCCCAAGCTTACGTACTACGTCAATGAGAAGAAGAGCGCCATTGCGCCCAAGGTTACCGACACCGGTGCAAGCACCATCGAGGAGCAGATCAACTCGGAATTTGTCTCCACGGTGGGCGAAACCGTTGCCAGTATTGCCAAAGATGCCGGAGTCGATTTAAAGGACAAGGCAGCCCAGACTCAGGATTCGTTGGCCGGTTCGGTATCAGAGGCTTCCGACACGTTGGGCGAAGTGCGCGATTCGATTGGCGACATGAATGCCGCCATCGATAAGACGAGCGGTGCTATCGCCTCGGCCGATGCGGCGCTTGCCGGCCTGCAGGGTCAGACGCCGTCGCTGACGCAGGCGATTTCCCAGGGCAACGACCTACTGGGAGAGGCTCGCACCACGGCGGGTAACTCCATCACTTCGCTCTCCAAGGCGCTCTCGGAAGGCAGCGTAGCGCTCACCAAGACGTCGGCCTCGGCGAATGCTGCCATCGGCAAGCTGACGGGTACGGTCACATCTACGACCACCCGCATCGACAACTCGCTCGAGTCTCTCCAGGCAACGATTGATCACAACACCGCAGTTATCGAGCGCCTGCAAATTCTTGCCAACGATACATCGACGGGCTCCGAGGACGTTGATGCGCTCATCGCGTCGACCATTAATGCGCTTCGTGAACAGAACCAAAAGCTTCAGAGCATCAAGGACGGTCTGTCTGCGCAGTCGAGCGCCATGGCGAATGACGCCGCGGCTATCTCGGGTGCCAGCGATGCTATCAATAACGCAATTCAGACCGGTGCGACCAACCTTGGCCAGGCCCAGACGAATCTGGGTCAAAACGCGCTGCCGAAGGCCTCGAGCGCGCTTGACTCCTTTGCCGCCGTTTCGGGCGATTTGACCGGCATTGTGTCGGGTATGACCCCCACGATAGCGAGCGCGCGCGGCACGCTAGCGCAGCTCGACGCCACGCTCAAGCAGGCAAAGACCACGCTATCCCAAACCGACGCCTCCCTTGCCAAGGTTCAGGACAAGCTCGCGACCGCCGCCAACGACATCGCGGCCCTGCAGACTTCCGAGTCCATGGGCGAGCTGGCTGATCTGGTGGGCGTCGACGTCAATGACGTCGCAGATTTCATGGCATCTCCGGTTGAGCTCAAGTCCAAGTCGATCTATCCGGTCAAGAGCTTCGGCTCGGGCATTGCTCCTTTCTACACCAACCTGGCGCTGTGGGTGGGCGGCTATGTGCTCATCGCCATCTACAAGCTCGAGGTCGACCGTGAGGGCGTTGGCAGCTTTACGGCGCGCCAAGGCTACTTTGGCCGCTGGTTGCTCCTGGTGATCCTGGGTGCGTTGCAGGCCATCATCGTTACGGTGGGTGATCTGGTCATTGGCGTACAGTGTGTTAACCCGCTGCTGTTCGTGTTGGGCGGCATCGCCATCTCGTTCACCTACGTCAATATCATCTATGCGCTGTCCACCACGTTTAAGCATATCGGTAAGGCAATCGGTGTCATTCTCGTCATCGTGCAGATTCCGGGTTCGTCGGGCATGTATCCCATCGAGATGATGCCCGGCTTCTTCCAGTGGCTGCACCCGCTGCTGCCCTTTACCTACGGCATCAATCTGCTGCGCGAGACGGTCGGCGGCATGTACTCGTTCAACTATCTGTTTAACCTGTGCATTCTGGGCGTGTTCTTGATCGTGGCGCTCTTTATCGGTCTGCAGCTGCGTCCGCTGCTGCTCAACCTCAATCTGCTCTTTGATAAGCAGCTTTCCACGACGGGTCTGATGATCTGCGAGTCCAATGACCTGCCGCGCCAGCGCTACTCGCTGCGCACGGCCATGCGTGTCATGCTCGATTCCGATTCGTACCGTCGCGAACTGCTCGATCATGCGGTCGCCTTTGAGCATCGCTACCCGTACTACATCAAGGGCGGTTTTGCCGCCGTGGTGGGCGTTCAGGTCCTGCTCTTTGTCCTGTCGACGGTTCTCGATATCGACAATAACGGCAAGATCATCCTGCTGGTCATTTGGATCATCTCGGTTATTGCCATCTGCGGCTGGCTTATCAATATCGAATATATCCGCGCGAGCCTCAATACCCAGATGCGCATCTCGGCGCTCTCGGATGAGGACCTGCGCCGCGAGATGCGCGAACACACGGCTGCTATTCCTGCCGCCCGCCGCATGTTTGGTCTCAACGCCAACGAGCGCGGCGCTAAGGACGGCGACCAACCCACGGGTCGCTTACCGCATACGGATTCGCACCAAAAAACTCAGGGCGCTGACAACACGGCTGCAAATGACGGAGATGCCGCCCCGCTCGGTAAGCACTCCAAAGGAGGTGAGGCATAAATGAAGAACATCCTGCACCTGTTTAAGCGTGATGTCCAAAACGTGTCTCGCTCCGTGATCGGCATGGTCGTCGTGATGGGCCTCATTATCGTGCCGTGCCTGTACGCGTGGTTTAACATCGCCGGCAGCTGGGATCCGTACGGCAATACCGGCAACCTTAAGATTGCAGTGGTCAACACCGATGAGGGCTACGAGAGCGACCTGATTCCCGTCGAGATCAACGTGGGCGAAAACGTGACGGCGACCCTGCGCGGTAACGAGAACTTTGACTGGGTTGTCCTCAACGACCGCGATAAGGCGATTGAGGGCGTTAAGTCGGGCACATACTATGCCGCCGTCGTTATCCCCAAGACGTTTAGCGCCGACATGATGACGCTTTTCTCGACCAACGTGAAGCACGCCGACATCGAGTTCTACGAAAACCAGAAGGCTAACGCCATCGCCCAGATCGTGACCGAAAAGGGTTCGAGCGCCGTCCAGAGCCAGGTGAATGAGACCTTTACCAAGACCATCACGACCATCGGCCTTAAGACCGTGTCCAGCCTGCTCGATTACATGAGCACCGATCAGGTCAGCAGCTTTATCGCCAACCTGTCCTCGACACTGGGCGATTCGGTCGAGGACCTGCAGGACGTTCAAGCCAACGCGACTTCGCTGGCGGGCATTTTGAGCTCGACCTCCGATTCGTTGACGTCGGCGAGCGGTATGCTCCAGCAGACGGGTAAGGTCGATGAATCTACCAAGCAGTTGATGGAGCACGCCGAGAGCGGCATTAGTGATTCCAAGGAAGCACTCAAGGCCGCCAACGACGCCATCAACGCCGCGATTGACGGAAGTGCGGGCTCGTTTGACAACGTGTCCGCCGAGCTCGCGAAGGCTTTCGACGCCGCAAACCAGCATGTCAACGTTACGGTGACCCAGCTCAACGAAGCCGCGTCGGCACTCGAATCGCGCGCCAAGGAAATCGACGACACGGCCGACCAGCTCCGCAGCTTTGCCGATCAGGTGAGTGACGAAAAGCTCCAGGACAGCCTCAAGTCTGTGGCTACATCGCTGGGCAGGATCGCGACGGAGTATCGTAACAATGCCAACGACCTGAGGGCAACCGCAAAGTCCCTTTCCGACAGCATGGCAGAGGTCAACAGCACGCGTGCCGAGGTCGACCAGGCCATCGCCGATGCCAAGGCGGGCATCTCGGGCGCTAAGTCCGACTACGATTCCACGTTCTCGGTCAAGGCCAAGGGGCTCAAGAAAACTATTTCGGGCGTTCTGGATTCGCTCGACGGCGTCTCGGGCGACCTGGATAGCGCTGTTGCCGGCCTGACCGACGCATCCGGTTCGCTGGCAAAGGGTCTCTCCAAGGCCGCAAAGCTGGTCAACAAGGCTTCCGATCAGCTGGGCGAGGCGTCGGACAAGATCAGCGCGTTCAAGGACGAGCTCGACGGCGCCCTGATGTCGGGTGACCTGGCGACGATCAAGACGATGATCGGCAACGACCCCGAGGGCCTGGCCGTGTCGCTTTCCGGCCCCGTTGCGCTCGACCGCAAGCCGGTCTATCCGATCCGCAACTACGGTTCGGCCATGGCGCCGTTCTATACGATTCTGTCGCTCTGGGTCGGCTCGATCGTACTGGCGGCCATGATGAAGGTCTCGGTCGACGACGAGCTCATCAACGAGCTCATCCCCGTACGCCTGCACGAGATCTATCTGGGCCGTTACCTGTTCTTTGGCGGTTTGGCCCTGCTGCAGGCAACGCTCGTGTGCGCGGGCGACATTCTGTTCTTTGGCATTCAGTGCGACAACCCGCTGCAGTTTGTGCTGGCGGGCTGGGTCGCGAGTCTCGTGTTCTCCAATATCGTCTACACGCTTACGGTTTCGTTTGGCGATATCGGCAAGGCGCTCGCTGTCGTGCTGTTGGTCATGCAGGTCGGCGGTTCGGGCGGCACGTTCCCCATCGAGATGACCGGCCCCGTGTTCCAGGCGATCTATCCGTTCCTGCCGTTTACTCACGGCATCAACGCCATGCATGCCGCCATGGCTGGCGCCTACCATATGGAGTACTGGGTTGAGCTGGGTATTCTGGCGAGCTATCTGATTCCGTCGCTGGCCCTGGGCGTCGTCTTCCGCCGTCCGGTCATCAAAGCCAACGACTGGATTATCGAAAAGCTGGAGTCGACCAAATTGATTTAGCGCGACAATGTGGCGTTGACGGAACATCGAGGCCTTCCGGCTCGACGCTTTAGTTGAGTGAATTGCATGAGCTGCTTGGTTGTTGCTACAGTAGCGGGGCGTGCCGGGGGTCCGGCGCGTCCCGTTTTTATTTGACCATGAGGCGGCACGCAGCCATACGCGTGCGGACACCACGCCCAGATTGAGTGCGAGGATGTTCCATGGCCCAATACGCTGCCAACGAAATCGAAAACATGCCCGATAGCCCTGTAGCCCGTGAGGATTTGGGCGCGGGTGGTATTCCCCGGGGTGCCGGCGCACGCTCGCCGTTGTTCTGGAAAGTTCTACTGCTTTCGGTGGCGATTATCTGGGGCTACTCCTTTACCACTATGAAGGACGCACTCGACACCATTCCGGTGTTCGAGCTGGTCTACGTTCGCTTTCTCCCGGCTTCGCTGGTTATGTTCGCCATCTTCCGCAAACGCATCATCGCACACTTTAATGTTCGCAACCTTATCGTCGGGCTTGGTATGGGCGCACTTATGTGGGGCGCGTACGGTTTGCAGACGATTGGCCTGGCACAGACCACGGCGGGCAAGAGCGCGTTTTTGACGGGTACCTATTGCATCCTCGTGCCGTTTGCGAGCTATGTCCTGAGCGGAGAAAGGCTTACCCGTTACAACTTGGGCGCTGCATTGCTGTGCCTGGCGGGCATTGGCCTGGTGGCACTCGATAGCGTCGAGTTCAATGCTGGAGATGCCATCACGCTGGGCGGCGCGGTCTTCTTTGCTATCCAGATGGCGGTGACCGCCAAGTATGGCCGCAAGATGGATATCAACGTCATCACGTTTTGGATGTTTGTGGGCAATGGCGTTTTGAGCTTAATCACGTCGCTACTATTCGAGACTCAGGCGCCTCTGTCCGTGTGGACGCCGAGTTTTATCGGCGTGATGGTCTTCCTCTCGGTGGGCTGCACGTGCGTGGCACTGCTCGTCCAAAACGTCGGTCTGGCGCACGTCCCGGCCTCGACGGGCTCGCTGCTTCTTTCGATGGAGTCGCCCTCGGGTGTGCTGTTCTCGGTGTTGTTGATGGGGGAGGCGCTCACCTCGCGCCTGCTTTCCGGCTTTGCGCTCATCTTTTTGTCGATTATCTTGAGCGAGACGCATTTCGATTTCTTGCGCCGAAAATCACACCCGCATTTGTAAACAACTTGTTGCGCCGCCCTCCCGGGGCGGCATTTTTTATGTCATGCCCTTACAGTTGTACCTTGCACTTTACGCTGTCAAAGTGCGTGCTGCAAAAACGTTACTGGAGGGCATCTATGGCATCAGCTCTGTCCGATCTTCAACCGCAACCAGCGCCTCAGGCTACCGCAGCGGCGCAGACCGCTATCGGCGATGGTCTGGTCAAAGAAGCCCAGGCATTTGCCAGTGAGCTTGCCGCATGGCGCCATGATCTCCATCAAACGCCTGAGCTCGGTAACAACCTTCCGCAGACGTCCGCCTTTATCCAGGCGCGTCTGGACGAGATGGATATTCCCTATGCCGTGCTTGTTGACGGCACCTGTGTCGTTGGCCTAATCGGTGCCGGCGCGGCAGCTGCTGCTCGGGGTAACGGTACGTGCACGGACAAACAGGCCGGTACGGTCATCATGCTCCGTGGCGACATGGATGCCCTGCCTGTTGCTGAAGAGTCAGGCGAGCCTTTCGCCTCTACGAACGGCTGCATGCACGCATGCGGACACGATATGCACGCGACGGTAAATACTTGTTTCATGGCACGTC
>CABMPS010000100.1 GCA_902388545.1 uncultured Collinsella sp. | reverse complement strand
CTCTCCCCGATCTTCGACCCTTGGTTGCAGGCAATTGCAATGGTCTTGCACCCAGTTGCCTTGGCGTATACAAGGCCGCCCACCACATAGGGAGTACGACCGCTTGCCGCCAGGCCAACGACAAGATCCTTGTCCGAGAGTCCACGCCCCCGCAGGTCGCTCGCGCCGAGCTCCTCACTGTCTTCGGCACCTTCGACAGCCTTGATAAACGCCGTCTCGCCTCCGGCAATGAGCCCGACAATCAGATCGGGTGACACGCCAAACGTGGGCGGACACTCCGAAGCGTCGAGTACGCCCAGACGACCGCTGGTGCCTGCGCCCATGTAAAAGACGCGCCCGCCGCGCTCGAGTGCCTCAGCAGCCCAGTCGATTGCTGTGGCAACCTGGGGCAACACCTTCGTGACCGACTGGACGGCACGAAGATCCTCATCATTCATCGTCGTGACGATTTGCAGCGATGTCATCGTATCGAGGTCCATTGAACTTTGATTACGCTGTTCGGTCGTGAATTTTGTTAAATCGAGCATTTCATTCACCTCATCTTTCCTGTTTCTCGATGTAGTTTTGCTTAATGACATGCGTCGCCCGTTCGTAGTCGCTGGCAACGTAAGCAGCGTACAGGGCATCGACAACCATAAGCTGGGCCATACGCGAAGCCATGGCACCGCTACGGACCAAGGGTTCACTCGCAGCGACGCCGAGCACGGCATCGGCCATGGTGGCAAGCTTAGATGATCCATCTACTTTGGTAACGGCCACAACGGGACAGTTGTGACGTTGAGCCTCGGCGGTGCAGTCCAGCACCTCTTGCGTCAAGCCCGAGTAGCTAAAGGCGATTGCCATATCGCCCTCATGCATGTTCTTGGCACATAAGAGCTGATCATGCCAGTCGTCGTACAGATGGCACTCTTTGTCGACACGCATGAGCTTTTGCGCCAGATCGTGCGCAACCAAACGGGAGGCACCAATACCGAACAGATTGACCGCGCGTGCTCGCTTAAGACGGGCCGCGCATCGCTCCAAGACGGTGTAATCGAGCGTTCGTGCCGTCGCCTCGATCGTGCGCACGTTGCTTTTCATCACCTTCCCCACGATACGTTCGACGCTGTCATCCATGGAGATGTCCTCGAGGGCTACGTCTTTCTTGTCACCTAAGAGCGCCAGCTCGGCAATCAGTTCGCGCTGGAACTCCTTGTAGCCCGCAAAACCCAAACGCTTGCAAAAGCGCAAAATGCTCGAGGGCGAGGAGAACGTGACATCGGCAAGACCGCGGACGGACAGCCCGACCACCTCGTGCGGATGAGCGCTTACATATGCGATGACATTGCGTTCCGCCGGGCTCGCGCTGAGCTCACGCTCGCGAAGCCGCAAAAGCAATCCGTTTGCCATCTCAAACACCTCCGTTGAGAAGAATTAAAGACCAACGAACGATTCGTACCGGATACAAACAGCTTTTGCGGTACATTGTGCCGCATCGTGGCGCACAAAGGGCGAGCGTTCTACCGCTCGCCCCTCAAATCCGACCGCTCGGAAATACGCACGACACAAAATAATTCAACGAGGTCGCATTATCGGTAACAGGGCTGTTACCGATACCGCCTCGCGTGGGCGCCAATCGGACGTGCCGCAAACCCCTACCCCGCCTCGCGCATCCAGCGATCGAACGTCCCCACGCACACGCCCAGGCACTTTGCTGCCTGGCTGCGGGTAATATTGCCCGCCTCATAGCTATCGCGTACCAGATCAAACTGAGGAGGGCACGGCTTGCGAGGTCGACCGAAACGGACCCCTCGCGCCCGCGCCGCTGCAATTCCCTCCGCTTGGCGCCGATGGATATTCTCGCGCTCCACCTGCGCCACGTAGCTCAGCAGTTGCAGCACAATATCGGCAATCAGGGTATTAGTCACATCCGGCGTGCCGCTTGCCCTGGCGCGCGTGTCAAGCAATGGCATGTCCAACACCACAATGGCAACCCCGAGCTCCTTGGTAATGCGACGCCATTCCTCAAGAATCTCGGAGTAATTACGACCAAGTCGGTCGATAGAAAGCACCACCAGCACGTCCCCGTCTCCCAGGACGTGCAGCAGCTCGCGATAGCGCGGTCGATCGAAGTCCTTGCCGCTCGCATGGTCGGCATAAATATTCGCCGAGCCCACGCCATAGGCGCCCAGCGCATCCAGCTGCCGATTAAGATTCTGATCGCGCGAACTCACCCGCGCATAACCATACACCGTCGCCATCTCATCCCCGCTTTCTTGTAAACCTGCCAAAAAGGGACAGGTTTATTTTGGTAGGTTTTACCTCTCGAATAGCAGGTAAGCGGGCGGCCGAGCAGACGGCAAGGTAGCCATGATCCAAATGCGGAGGGCGGCCCCGAAAGACCGCCCTCCGCTCTCCCGCCATGAGTCGAGATTTGGCTAATGGATAAGCTTAAAGTCCAAGTGCCCACGCGTGGTATTGACGCGCGAGACCTCGATAATCACGCGCTGACCCAGTTCATAGCGAGTCCCCGTGTCGGCACCTGTGAGCGTGAGCGCATCCTCGTCGAACTCGAACCACTCGTTGCCCAGGCTCTTGATCGAAACCAAGCCTTCGACCTGCGTCAGGTCCAAGCGCACAAAGAGGCCCATGCTGCTAACCCACGAGACGGTTCCGGCATAGCGCTCGCCCAGACGGTCCTCATAGTACTGGGCAATCTTGATCTTTTGCGTCGCATGGCTAGCGGCATCTGCCGCGCGCTCGGCATCGCTGCATGCGCGGCAGATCTGCGGCAGAATGCGCGGCAGCGACTCGCGCCCCTTGCCGATCAGCCGCGGCGTACGGACCAGGGCGTCCTTGCCGCCGAGCTGCTCATAGGCCAACTGCAGTTTGAGCACGCGGTGCACCACCAGATCGGGGTAGCGACGGATGGGACTCGTAAAGTGACAGTAGCACGGCGCGGCGAGCGCAAAGTGGCCCTCGTTGCGCGGCTTGTACAGTGCGCGCTGCATGCTGCGCAGAAGCAGCGTGTTGACGAGCGGTGCGTTGGCCGTACCGGCGGCAACATCAACTGCAGCCTGTAGCTCATCGGGACTCCCCAGGGCGATACCGGCAGCACGGCGATCGTCGATGATGCCTAGCTGCGCCAGCGCAACGGCGGCACCGTGCAGGCTATCGGGGCTCGGATCCTCATGCACGCGATAGCAGGCCTCGATATCACGGTCTGCCAGCCACTCTGCAACGCACTCGTTGGCGAGTAGCATGGCTTCCTCGATAAGCGACGTGGCACACGAACGCTCGCGCGCCACAATCTGCACGGGTACTCCGTCCTCATCCAATAGAGCGCGAATCTCGGCCGTGTCAAAATCGACTGAGCCGCGGGCACGACGAATACGACGGCGAAGTTCGGCGAGTTCGTTGGCGGCGACAAGGAAATCGCCGAGGTCGACGTTATAGCCGCGAGCAGTTTCCTCGCACGCAAGACCGCGCTCAAGCGCCTCCTCGCGCGAGGCCTCAGCAGCCGCAACATCCTCAGCGGCGCCTTCCAGCACCGAATACTCAACCGCGCCGGCACGCACCAGCAGCGCCTCGGCGCCGTCATAGTCCATACGCACACGCGAGCGAATCACGCTGGGGTACGGATCGTAATGCCGCACGCGACCCTGCGCATCGAGTTCAATGTCAACGGTAAACGCAAGACGGTCCTCGTCAGGGCGAAGCGAACACAGGTCATTGGACAGGCGTTCGGGCAGCATGGGAAGCACGCGATCGGCCAGATACACCGATGTCGTACGATGGCGAGCCTCAAGATCGATATGCCCGTCCCAAGCCACATAGTGAGAAACGTCAGCGATATGCACACCCAGCTTGTAGCCACCCTCGGGCGTGCGCTCAAGCGAAATGGCATCGTCAAAGTCGCGCGCGTCGACCGGGTCGATCGTGATGACAAAGCGGTCGCGCAGATCGCGGCGGAGCGGGTCCTTAAGCGCCGCGGACACATCGAGCGAAAGCCCCTCGGCCTCGTCCAGCGCGGCCTCGGGATAGCTATCGGTATAGCCGTAACGCGCCATCACGTACTGAACGCCCAAATCGGGCGCGTCATCTCCGCCAATGCGGCGCTCGATTGTCACGGTGCCCGACTCCAGGCGCGTCGGGTAGGTCAAAATGCGCGCGACGACGGCATCGCCCGGGTGGACGCCCAGACGATCCGCCGAGGTATCCTCGGGCAGAATGAAGAAGTCGGCCTTCAGGCGCGAATCGAGCGGCTCGATCACACCGAGCGGACCAGCGGTCTGGTACGTACCCACCACGCTTATGGCTGCGCGCTCAACCACGCCTTCGATCACGGCGCGCCGCTCACCGTGCGGGCTGTTCTTAATGCTCACGGCAACGGTATCGCCATCCATGATCTCGCGCTTACCGCGGCCCATAACCTTGTAGTCGCCGCTCTCGGTTATGACATAGGCGCCATGCTCATGGAGCTGCACGCGCCCGGTCAGGCTCGGACGGCGTTCGCTGCGCACCGGCCCGCGCTTATTGCGAGCTCCACGCTTATGCTTGTTATTGCGCCCCATGGCGCCTCCTTGCTATCGATGACGAACTCCAAAGAGTCTACCCAAATGATTCGCTTTCCTGCCGTCCCCTAGAGATCAAAAAACGGGCCGCCCCATAAGAGACGACCCGTTGGAAGGGATGAATTCCAGGCATGCCTACACGCGCAGGTAGCGGCGCATGGCTATGGCAGAACCAAAGAGACCGATAATCACACCGACCAGAATCAGCGCAGCATAGGTCACCAGGTAGTACTGCATCGGCAGGGCAAACGACATCCAGCCGATGCTCTCCTGCAAACGCGGAATCATCAGATTGCGCAGCAGCTCCAGAACGCCGATGGAAAGCAGCGAGCCCAAAATGGCCTGCAGTACGCCCTCGGTGATAAACGGGCCGCGAATGAAGCCGTTGCTGGCGCCGACCAGACGCATAATCGCAATCTCACGACGACGCGCCGTGATGGACAGGCGAATCGTGTTGTTGATGAAGATGAATGCGATAAAGGTCAGAAGGCCAACGAGCACCACGGCGGCGATGCGGATGTAGTTGGTCACCTGGAACAGGCGGCTCACTTCCTCCTGGCCGTACAGCACGCTCGCGTTGACGTCGCCGTCATCCGCGATCTTCTGGAAATCGGCGTTCTTCTTGAGCTTCTGGGCCGTGCTCTCGACCTTGGACGGATCGTCCATCTCAATTGCAAACGAAGCCGGCAGCGGGTTCTGGCCATCGAGCGCGCTCATGGTGGCGTCGGCGTTGCCCGACATCTTGCTCGTATACTCGGCCAGCGCGTCGTCCTTGTCCTTATAGGTCACGGACTTGACGTTGCTCCACGTCTTAAGCTCGGCCTCAAAAGCCTGAACATCGGCCTGATCGGCGTCATCGCTAATGAACGCGTTGATGACAACCTGATCCTCGACGGTGCCGATCACGGAGTTCAGCATCGCGGAGCCCATGATGAACAGGCCGATGATAAACAACGAAAGGAAGATCGTGATGACGGCGCCGAGCGAGGTAGTCCAGTTACGGAAGAAGTGACTGATTGCCTCTTTGAAGGAGTAGCCCACGTTAGTTGGTGCCATAGTTGCCGTAACCTCCCCTCTCCTGGTCGCGGATAACGTGGCCGCCCTCGAGGGCGATCACGCGACGGTGCATGCTATCGACCATCTCGCGGTCGTGCGTGGCGACGATCACGGTGGTGCCGGTGCGGTTAATACGCTCGAGCAGCTTCATGATGCCCAGCGAGATCGCCGGGTCGAGGTTACCCGTGGGCTCGTCGCAGATCAGCAGCGGCGGACGGTTGACCATAGCGCGGGCGACGGCGACGCGCTGCTGCTCGCCACCGGAAAGCTGGTCGGGCAGCGAGTCCATCTGATCGGCCAGACCGACCAGACGCAGCACCTCCGGCACCTGGCTGCGAATGACGCCCTTGGGCTTGCCGATGCACTGCAGGGCAAACGCCACGTTTTCGTAGGCGGTCTTTTGCGGCAGAAGCTTAAAGTCCTGGAACACGGCGCCAATCTGGCGGCGCAGGAACGGAACCTTGCGGTTCTTGATCTTCATGAGGTCCTGACCGGCAACCAAGATGCGGCCGCTCGTCGGCTTGACGTCGCGGTTGAGCGTCGACAGCAGCGTGGTCTTACCCGAGCCGGAATGACCGACCAGGAAGACGAACTCGCCCGGATAGATCTCGATGTTGATGTCGTCGAGTGCAGGCTTGTTGGGCTGTGCCGGATAGATCTTGGTGACATGCTCCATAAGGATGACGGGCTCGACACCGGCCTGCTTGGCCATCTTCTTGCGGCTGGCTTGCGGATCGATGGGCGCAAACACCGACGTAAAATCGGGGTTGTTGAGCGCGTTATCGAGGCTTGCGACCTCGGCGGCCTGATCGCTCTCGACCACCGGGGCAGCAGGCTGCGTGGGATCGGGAATAGCGGCAAAGAGACCGGACTGCGCAGGCTGAGGAACCGGCGTCGCAGGGGCCATGGGGTCGGGAATGCCGGCCATGGTAGGCTGCGGCGTGGCGGCGCCAGCCTGAGGCTGCTCCACGCGAGCGGTCACGGCCTGAACGGGCTCAAAACCCGCCGTGCCGGAAAGCGCGACATCGCTGGTGGGATTGTAGGCAAAGGGATCGGATGCCGGCTGTGCCTGATCTGCCGGCTGAGCGGGGGCCTGAGCAACAGGCTGGCCCTCTGAATCCGGAGTGGCGAAACGACTGCCCTGGACGCCTGTCTGCGTCTTGGGGGCATCATCGCCCGCACCGGAGGTACGGAAGTGGTTACCCACTGGTGCTCCTTATCGTCGTGCGTTTAAACTACATGAGCGCTTTGTATTTTAGCAGCATTAGCTTTGCTGCACATAAGAAGCATGGCGGGGTTTGGTCCCACCGGCCGCGCACAGGGGTTACCTCCCAAATCGTCCTCGGACATGTCGGCGCCCCCGCTGCGCGCTTCGCG
>CABMPS010000099.1 GCA_902388545.1 uncultured Collinsella sp. | reverse complement strand
TGCGCTCGCGCAAAAACTCGGTATCGACGGCAATCGCCTCGAACTCGCGGGCGCGCTGGCAAAAGTCGAGTAGAGCCTGATGTGTGGAAATGTACATATCAACCCATCGAATAAGGTTAGGCCCGAAAAACACGGGTAGGATATCGGCATTGCCCTACAACTATACTCGGTTAGTCACAGAACGGGAACGTAAGTATGCGCTGCCTTATCATCCACAACCCGGCATCGGGCCCCAGCTCAGATGAAATCTTCGCATTCACGCACGAGGTCGTGATGCGTTTTATCGGCGATGGCATGGAACCCGAGGACGCCGTGGCAGACGTGCGCGAGTTTGATCGCGTGGTGATTTCGGGCGGCGACGGCACCGTCTCCAACGTGCTCGACCAAATGCGCGGATGCGGCGTCCCCACGCTCGTCTTCCCCTCCGGCACGGCCTGCCTGTTCTTCAACAACATCGGCAATGCCCCTGAGGCCGCGGCACTCGCCAAGGCCTGCCGCGTCGGCCGCACCGTCAAGGCGGATATGGGTGAGCTCTTTTGGCTCGACGAGAACGGCAACGAAAAGCGCCACGGCTTTATTATCATCGCCGGCTCGGGCTACGACGCCGAGATCATGATGAAGGCCGCCCCCACCAAAAACGATATCGGCGAGATCGCCTATTTCCTGTCGGCGCTCGCCACACCCAACCCCACGGTGGCGCACTTTACGATTGAGCATGACGGCATTGTCGAGGAGCTCGATGGCATCTGCTGCATGGCCGGCAACACCTCGGTCATCCAAAACGACATCAACCTGTTCCCCGATTGCCGCATGAACGACGGCATGGTCGACATCGCGGTCATCGAGCCCGTAAAAACCGTGCAGCTGCTCCCGACCGTGATCACCGCCGCACTCGACCCCGCCGGCAAGGTGCTCGGCCGTCCGCAGTTCAAGATCATCCAGACCAAAGAAGCCAAGATCACCTGCACCCCGTCGCTGGGCATGCAGTTCGATGGCGAAATCATCTCCAGCAACTCGGGCGTCTTTGGAGCCCGCGCGCTTCCGCAATGCCTCGACCTCATCGTCGACGAATTCTCCCCACTCGGAAAATAGGAGGACCCAATGAACGACAATCCCCTGCTCGGCTTTATCGTCATCGTTCTGGCCATGCTCATCGGCTATGCGATTAACGTGATCCACCGCCGGAAGAAGTAATTCCACATTGGTATGATATTCATCCAATTATCGTCTCCCCCGTTGTTTATGCATTTGCCAAACAGCGGGGGATTTTTCTTTGCGCCCCGTGCAAGGCGCTTTATTCAGATACAGTAATTGCAGGGTGTCTTTATTTAAGTAAAGCTACATAATGAGTATTCTTATCCGCTCATCGCATATTTTAGGACGCTCATCGAGTATTTCATCGAAATAGATGAATACTCTTTAGACTTCCTATAGGCTAATAGATGTATTTATTAGCTGAGATTCCACATGGCTTTGCGGGGTCTCAACAGTTGGGAGGGATTATGAGGTTTACTCATCCCGTCAACACGCTCAAGAAGCTCGGCTGCGGCCTTGCGTTTGGAGCAGCGGCCATCATGGCCATGCCGACCTCGGCACTCGCCTGCACCCAGATCTACATGGGCAGCAAGCTCACGGCAGACGGCAACACGTACTACGGCCGTTCCGAGGACTTCGGTCCACGCTATGTCAAGCACTTTGGCATTGAGCCCGCACACAAGGACGGCAACGAGTACACATCGGTCGAGTCCGGTTTTGAGTACAAGTCCAAGGGTGCAACCTACCGCTACACTTTCGTTCGCGACAACCCCTCGCAGTGGGAAGATCGCTACGACGCATATTCCGAGGCTGGCATCAACGAGAAGGGCGTTTCCTGCTCTGCCACGCTGAGCACCTCCTATAACGAGAAGGCCGAAGAGGCCGATCCCGTCACCGAGGAGACCGGCATCGGCGAGTACAACTACGCCAGCGTCATTCTGGGCGAGAGCGCCACGGCCCGCGAGGGTGTCGAGCTCCTCGGCAGCCTGATCGACGAGCAGGGCGTCTGCTCCAACGACCAGATCATCATCGCCGACAGCACCGAGACCTGGCTGTTCGCCGCGCTTTCCGGCCATCAGTGGATTGCCATGAAGCTCGCCGACGACATCGCCTCGCTCAACCCCAACATCGGCAACCTCACCTATGACGTCGACCTCGACGACACCGAGAACTGCCTCCACTCCGAGGGCATCGAGTCCATGCCTAAGGAGAAAGGCTTCGCCGAGTACACCGACGGCAAGTTCGACGTCGCCAAGACCTACGGCGAGGAGATTAGCGAGGCCGGTATGCACCAGTGGTCGCGCTATGTCCAGGGCCGCGATTACTTCATGGCTCCGCTTGCCGAGGGCACCGACTACGAGATCGTCAAGGACGAGCGCGAAGACGCTCGCGCTACGACCGGCGCCCTGGTGCACGAGCTGCAGCCGCTGTTCTTTACGCCCGGCAAGTCCGACTGGAACACCTTTGAGATGATCCGCAGCTTTGCCGCTCGCGGCGAGAATGTCGCCGGCCTCAACGCCAACACCGACGGCGCCTATGCCATCGGCTCCAACCGCAACACCGAGATCCATACCTTCCAAATCCGCCAGGGCATGGATCCCGAGATCGCGACTATCCAGTGGGAGATGCTCTCCAACGCCGAGTTCTCCGTCGCCATCCCCCTCTACTCCGCACTGCTCACCGAGGTCAGTCCCTACTTCAGCGATCAGGATGTCTCCTTCGATCACTGCGAAGAGGAAGACGTCGTGAACAACGAGGAGCCCAAGAACTCCATCAATTACGTCCTCATGGACATCAACACTCTCGCCTATGAGAACCGTGACCACTGCGCCACCGGCGTCCGCGCCTATCTCGACGCCCTGCAGAAGGAACTCATCGAGCAGAATCTGACCGTCGACGAGGCCATGCAGGCCGCTGAGGGCACCGAGGCCCGCACCGCCCTGGCCAACAAGGCCGGCAAGGCTGCCACCAAGAACACCTACGTCAAGTGCAAGGCCATGCTCGAGGAGATGCGCGACTACCTCAAGAAGGGCGACTTCTCCGAGGAGTTCGTCCCGAGTGACTACGACGCCGATAATGACTGCCTGGTCGAGTCCATCACCTACGCCGACGAGGCCCTTTCCGATGAGGACGTCGCCGAGCCCGAGGTTAAGGAAGAGGCAACCGAGGAGAAGTCCGAGGGCAACAACATGGCCGCCATGGCCGTTGGCGCCGTCGTCGTCATCGGTGTCTGCGGCTTCGTGCTCTATCGTCGCAAGAAGGCCTAAGACTCTCACGTTCTAAAGGAGGGCAAGACCGTCATTTGACCGGCGGGAAACACCGGCGGGAAACCCGCCTGAAATCTTTTCAAAAAAGATTTCCCCGCGCATATTGCACTGTGCTATAGTGCAGCGCAACAGCAATCAGGTGCTACCGCGCCATGGCATCACGAAAGGAGCCACCAACATGAAGAACACGATGACGTCTCTCAACAACTGGTGGTGGCGTGATGCGAATACGATCGGTCGACGGTGAGTCCCTCACGCCTGTTTTTGCGCTTTAGGTGATTGGAAGGCCTCCGGTTTCGACCGGGGGCCTTTTTCTATCTCGTGCCCGATCGCATTCGCATCACGCGCCTCCGTTTTTTCTTGCACTCCCCTTTTTGAAAGGACTTTCACCATGTCTCAGAACACCACCGCCGCCCAGCCCCGTACCGTCCAGACCGCCGACCGCGGCAAACTCGACGTCCGCGCCCTCGTCTTGCTCGCCATCCTGCTTGCCGCCGGCTTCATTCTCAACTTCACCGTCGGCAAGGCCATCTCCGGCATCTCGGGCGGCATGATCAGCCCCGAGTTCATCATCTCGGCTTTCTGCCTCACCATCTTGGTCGTTCGCCCCAACATTGGTCAGGCGCTCGTTATCGGCCTGATTTCGGCCGCCGTGATCCAGATCACCACCACCTCGCCGTTCGTCGATTTTGCAGCCGAGGGCATCGCCGCCATGCTCATGGCCGTCATTGTCAACGCTGCTGCCAAGGACGGCCAGGTTAAGCCCGCCGTCGCCATAGTCGCAACCTTCGTGACCACCTTTGTCTCGGGCGCCATCTTCATGGTCATCAAGATGGCCATGCTCGGCGTGGTGAGCGAGCTCGCCGCAGCCATGCTGCCCGTCGTCGCCATGACCGCCGTCTTTAATGCCATTCTGGTCGGTGCCCTCTACCTGCCCATCCAGAAGGCCCTTAGGCTCAACTAACCCGCTCGGCTTTACGAGCCACCCCATCTTGGCGTTCATTCGTCGCTCGCGTACCCAAGTACGCTTCGCTCCTCTTTCGCGCCAACCTGGGGCCCCTCGTAAAGCCGTCTCCGTGCTCCACCATCAAAGACTGTCCCAGACAACTAGCTCTTGGGGACGTTCTTAAACGACTAGTCATGTAAGAACGTCCCCGATGACTATGAAAGGTATCCATGGAAACGATCATCAACGTCGACGATGTCTCGTTCTCCTATGGCACGCAGACCGAGCAGGCGCTTAAGCATATCTCGCTCGGCGTGAACAGGGGAGATTTTATCGGCATTATCGGTCCTTCGGGCGCCGGCAAGTCCACACTTGCCGCCTGCCTGTCGGGAGCCGTACCCCACCATTACACCGGCACGTTCTTTGGCTCCGTCACTGTCGACGGCAACGACACCTGTGAAGTTTCGCTCACCGATGTGTCGCAGATCGTCGGCAGCGTGTTGCAGGACATCGACACGCAAATGGTCGCCTCGGTCGTCGAGGACGAGATGCTTTTTGGCCTGGAGAACTTTGGCGTTCCCCACGACCAGATCGAGCAACGTGTGAGCAAGACGCTCGAGACCGTCGGCATCAGCGACCTGCGCGACCGCGAGATCGCCACGCTTTCGGGCGGCCAAAAGCAAAAGGTTGCCATCGCCGCCATCCTCGCCATGCGTCCGCGCGTGCTCGTGCTCGACGAACCCACCGCGGCGCTCGACCCCGCCAGCTCCACGCTGGTCTTCGAGACCCTGCGTGAAGCCAACCGTGCACTCGGCATCACCATCGTCGTCGTTGAGCAAAAAGTCGCCCTGCTTTCGGAGTATTGCAACCGCGTGCTCGTGCTCAATCATGGCGAAATCGCGCTACAGGGCGAGCCGCACGAGGTCTTCGCGCACGCCGATGAGCTCCGCGCCATCGGCGTCGATTGCCCGCGCGTCACGCGCATTTTCAACAGCCTCGAGGCCGATGGCCTGGCCGGCGGCACTCCCTGTTTGGATGTTGATGAGGCTGAGCGCCTGATTACGGGCATCGTCGACCCCGCACACGCAAGCAGCGACATTCAGGCACCCGCCGGCTCACCGCACGCACCGTCGTTGCGCCCGCACGCCAAGGACGCCGAGCCCGTGCTCACCTTCGATCACGTTGAGTTTGCCTATCCCAATGGCGGCGCCGCCGTCCACGACCTCAACCTGACCCTCTATCCCGGCGAGCTCGTGGGCATCGTCGGTCAAAACGGCGCCGGCAAGACCACGCTCACCAAGCTGCTCACGGGCCTGCTTAAGCCCGCCTCGGGCAGCGTGCGCGTCACGGGACTGGATACCGCAGCCGTTCCCACGAGCCGCATCGCCCGCGAAGTCGCAACCCTCTTCCAAAACCCCGACCGCCAGATCTGCAAGGACACCGTGCTCGACGAGGTCGCCTTTGGCCTGGAGCTTGCCGGCATCGACCGTGCCGAGGCGCTGCGTCGCGCTCAGCTCGTCATCGACCGCTTTGGCTTGCCGGCCGACGAGGCGCCCTTCTCGCTCTCGCGCGGTCAGCGCCAGATGGTGGCACTCGCCTCCGTCGTGGTCGTAGAGCCCAAAATCGTGGTGCTTGACGAGCCCACGAGCGGCCTTGACTACCGTGAGTGCATGACCGTCATGGAAACCGTGCGCACCATGGCCGAGCGCGGCTGCGCCGTCATCATGGTCTGCCACGACATGGAAGTCGTATCCGACTTTGCCGAGCGCATCGTGGTGATGGCCGACGGCCGCATCCTCGAGCGCGGCCGCACGCACGAGCTGTTCTCGAACATCGAGCTCATGCAGCAAGCCTACGTTGAGCCACCTCAGGTCATAGAGCTTTCTCGTCGTCTGGCATCCTCCGTCTCTCCCGCCTTTGCACAGGTGAGCGAGGTCACCGATATCGTTCGCATTACCGAGGAGATGGTCCACCGTGGTTAACGTCATCGACTATATGCCGGGCGATACACTGCTGCACCGCTTGAACCCGGTCGTCAAACTGGGCCTTGCCGCCGCCATCATCATCGGCATCTTCCTGTCCGATACCTACGTGGCGCTGTTGGGCTTTTTGGCGCTCACCCTTGCACTGGGCGCCTACGCCGGCGTCGTCGACCGTCTGCTCTCACTACTCAAGCTGCTGATTCCGCTCGCGCTTATCATGCTGGTGCTTCAGCTGGCCTTTATGCGCGACGGCAACATAGTGTGGGGCTTTATCACCGACACGGGCCTCATTACCGGATCGAAGGCCTGCCTCCGCCTGTTGGGCGTGGCGTTACCGCTCATCCTCATGCTCATGGTGACCAAGCTCAACGACCTTGCCAACGCCTGCGTCGAGGTGCTGCACGTACCGTATCGCTATGCCTTCACCTTTACCACGGCGCTGCGCTTTGTGCCGGTGTTTGGTCAGGAGATGAACGCCATCATGGAAGCGCAGACCGCGCGCGGCGTCGAGTACGACACCAAGAACCCTATCAAGAAGCTTAAGCTCATGCTGCCACTGTGTGTGCCGCTGCTCATCTCGAGCGTGGGCAAGACCGATGCCACGGCCTTGGCGGCAGAACAGCGCGGCTTCTATCTGCGCACGCGCGCCAGCTCGTACAAGCGCTACCCCATCAAGGGCCTGGACATCGCCGTACTCATCGTCAGCATCGCCCTCATCGCCATCGGCTTCCTGTTCTAGTTCGCCACCGACAGCAACCGCCCAACGCAAAAGGCCTCG
>CABMPS010000098.1 GCA_902388545.1 uncultured Collinsella sp. | reverse complement strand
GTGCTGGCGAGGACGCTCCTGCGCCCGCCGCTCGCACGGCGGCCTTGACGCTGGCGCTGGTTGCACCGCTGCGTGACCGCATGGCCCGCGAGAACGCCGCCAACGTGTTCGATGGGATCGAGATGCCGCTCGTGCCGGTGCTTGCCAAGATGGAGCGCGCGGGCATGCTCGTGGACCCCGACCGCCTGCACAGTCTGTCCGAGGGCCTGGCGACCCAGATTGCCGATGTCGAGCGCAGCATTCGCGACCTGGCCGGCGACGAGACCTTTAACATCGGCAGCCCCATGCAACTCTCGCACGTGCTGTTTGATGTTATGGGACTTCCGACCAAGGGCCTCAAAAAGACCAAGCGCGGCTACTATTCGACCAACGCCAAGGTGCTGAGCGACCTTGCCCGCGACCACGAGATCGTGCGCCTGATTTTGGACTGGCGTGAGAAGTCCAAGATTAAGTCGACCTATCTGGACACGCTGGGCCCGCTGCGCCGTGGTGACGGGCGTGTGCACACCACGTACAACCAGACCATCACCGCGACGGGGCGTTTGTCTTCGAGCGACCCCAATCTGCAAAACATTCCGACGCGCTCGGAGCTGGGGCGTACCGTCAAGACGGCGTTCTCGGCGGGCGAGGGCAGCGTCTTTTTGGCGGTGGACTACTCGCAGATCGAGCTGCGCCTGCTCGCGCATCTTTCGGGTGACGAGCACCTGGTGCGCGCCTTCAACGAGGGCGAGGACTTCCATGCTGAGACGGCCGCGCGCGTATTTGGCGTGCCGGTGTCCGAGGTGACACCCGACCTGCGTAGCCGCGCCAAGGCCGTGAACTTTGGCATCGTGTACGGTCAGCAGGCCTATGGTCTGTCGCAGTCGCTGCACATCTCGATGGCCGAGGCGCGCGATATGATCGATCGCTACTACGAGGCCTACCCGGGCGTGCGCACGTTCCTCGACAATGTGGTGGCGCGAGCCAAGCAGACGGGCTATGCCGAGACCATGTATGGCCGCAGACGCCATATTCCCGAGCTCAAGGCCAAAAACCCACAGCTCCGCGGCTTTGGTGAGCGCACGGCCATGAACCACCCCATGCAGGGCGCCGCCGCCGACATCATCAAGATCGCCATGGCCCGCGTAAGCCGTCGCTTGGAAGAAGAAGGCTTTGCCGCCCACATGATCCTGCAGGTACACGACGAACTGGACTTTGAGTGCCCCGTCGACGAAGTCGAGCGCCTCACCGCCATGGTCCGCGACGTCATGGAACACGTAGTAGACCTCCGCGTACCGTTGATCGCCGAAGCCAGCACCGGCATAACCTGGGCCGACGCGAAATAGGGAAGCACTCCGTAAGGCAAGCTCGCCCAAGACGCAAGCCCCCACATACTTAAGATTTGGGACAAACACTACTGATTAATTTGTCCCACAGTAACCAAAACAGAGGGGAGCCCCTTCCAACAAGGGGCTCCCCTCTGCTCAAATCATTTCAGCTAAGTATCTAGACACTCAAGACGCCATCTTGGCGGCAGGAAAGTAAACCTAGGACCTGGCCGGGCGGCGCGGATTAGTTTTTCGTAGATTCCGCACGAGCCGGAAAGCACTAAATGTGCTTTCCGAGCGAGCCCAGGACCTGACCGAACGAAAAACTTACCCGCCTCGCCCGGCCAGGTTCGACGAGCAACGTTAACGAGCCGCCAGGATGGCGTCGATGAGCGTCAGTACGCCCCCGTCGTTGTTGCTCGGAATGCGCCACTTGGCATGCGCGTTCATGTGCTCCTCGGCATTGTCCACGATAAAGCTGTGTCCGACGCGCTCCAGCATGGGGATGTCGTTGTACGTATCGCCCACGGCGGCGGCATCGGCGATATCAATGCCCAGGTGCTCGCACAGGTGCGCGACGCCGGCGCCCTTGTCGACGCCCAGGTTCATAAAGTCGATCCACTCGCGCCCGGCATTGGTGACATAGAGCTGATCCGAGAACGCGGGGTTATAGGTCTCGCGGAACGCGGGCTCGGCATCGTAGGCAGGGAAAAAGATCGAGATCTTATTGGACTCGATATCAATGCCCTCAAAGGTGTCGACGTAGTTGATCGTGTTGTAGTAGACGCTGATCTCGTCGTGGTATTGATGGTCGCGGGCGAGCACATAGAACTCGTCGTAGCAGCACAGGACGGGAACGGCGCGCGGGTCCTCCGAGGCACGAGCAAGCACCTGCTGATACAGCGCTACATCGATGTTGCTCTTATAGATATAGTTGCCGTGATAGATGACGCAGGCTCCGTTGTCGGGACAAAAAGCAAGGCGGTTCTTAATGCCCTCGAACATTTCCTCGAGCTTGGGGGCAGGCCGTCCGCTGGCGGGGCAGAATACGATGCCTGCGTCGGCGAGCTTGTCCAGGCGCTCGTCAAGACCCTGCGGCAACACGCGCTCGTCGGTCAGCAGCGTCTTGTCCATGTCGACGGCGAGAATCTTAATGTTTCCGATATGGGTGTCCGATTCGTAAGTTTGCATAAAAGCGCGCCTTTCGTTTCGAAATTGTTTCAGACGTTATAACCATCAACCAGTAACTGAGCGTATTGTCGCAGGAACGGAGCGTATTTGCACCACGCTTCACAAACTAATGAAAAAACTTTTCAGTAATTTGAATTTGTCGCTTGTGCTGTTCGCACTTTAGCGTAATATAGCGAGCATCGAAAACGGAGACGGAAATACAACCGCTTACCGAAGAAAAGGTACCGTTTACGATATTAGAATTGCGCCCGGCGATAGGTGAAAGGAGAGGCAGATGCAGTTCGTACAGATCATCACTACTGCAGACAATGCCATCCGACGCCAGCGCGCAATTTCCCGACGACGATAACAATCGTCTCTGTCCGTATGGGGCGAATTGCCTCAACAGAGTCATTTTGAGGTCGTTGGGTTTTAGCACGACATTGCTGCATGTTTCTAGGGCATGTTGTGCTGCTTTTTGCTATTTAACCTGATATTGCACGGTTTTTGACCTCGAAATGACTTGCAACTGACCGATGTTCTAACTAGCTACCAAGGGCGAAAGGAAACAGCCATGAGCAAGGAAAAAGTCGTTCTCGCATATTCCGGTGGTCTTGATACATCCGTATGTGTCAAGTGGCTCCAGGACGAGAAGAATCTCGATGTCGTTTGTGTCTGCGGCAACGTGGGCCAGGAGGAGACCGGTCTGGACGCCAAGAAGCAGAAGGCCCTCGACCTGGGCGTTCTGGATTGCCAGGTGCTCGATCTGCGCGACGAGTTCTCCGATGAGTTCCTGACTAAGGCTATCGCCGCAAACTCCATGTACGAGAACAAGTACCCGCTGCTCTCCGCCCTGTCCCGCCCGTTGCTCGCCAAGAAGCTTGTCGAGGTCGCTCACGAGTTTGGCGCGACCTACGTCGCCCACGGCTGCACCGGCAAGGGTAACGACCAGGTTCGTTTTGAGGCTGCCGTCAAGGCCCTCGACCCCGAGCTTAAGGTTATCGCCCCGGTTCGCGAGTGGGATCTGAAGTGCCGTCCCGACGAGGTCGCCTATGCTCACGCCCACAACGTGCCGGTTCCCGAGGGTGCCAACGACAATCCCTATTCCATCGACGACAACCTGTGGGGTCGTGCCATTGAGTGCGGCCACCTGGAGGATCCCTGGAACGAGCCGCTCGACGACGCCTGGGTTATGACCAAGAATCCCGAGGACACGCCCGACACCCCGACCTACACCGAGATTAAGTTTGAGGCCGGCAAGCCCGTCGCCGTCGACGGCAAGAAGATGAAGCTCTCCGAGATCATCATCGCACTCAACAAGATCTCGGGCGACAACGGCTTTGGCCGTCTCGACCTGGTCGAGGACCGTCTGGTGGGCCTTAAGAGCCGCGAGTGCTATGAGGTTCCCGGCGCCCTGACGCTCATCACCGCCCACAAGGCACTCGAGGATATCTGCGTCGAGGGCGACCTGCTCAAGACCAAGATTAAGCTCGAGCAGGATTGGGCCACTGCCGTGTACAACGGCCAGTGGTACAGCCCGCTCAAGAACGCGCTCGACGCCTTTATGGCCGACACCCAGAAGTTCGTGACCGGTACCGTCCGTCTGAAGTTCTTTAAGGGCAACTGTCATGTCGTCGGCCGCAAGAGCCCCTTCAGCCTCTACGACTACGGTCTGGCTACCTACGACCGCGACACCACGTTTGACGAGAAGGCCAGCGCCGGCTTTATCGAGATCGATACGCTGTCGCTCAAGACGTGGGCAAAGGTCCAGGGTCCCAGCTCCGCTGCCGCCCAGGCCTAACGCCTCCTTTCCTTGGTATCCGCGCGGCCCATCCGCGTGATACAAAACGGGCGCACGGGGTCCCTACCTTTCGTTATGCTTGCTGACACTTCTTAACATCGGTGGCCCCTACGTTCCGCCCGCATATATGACGCCGCGTCTGCGTCTGAGTCCGAGCCCCGCCGGGGTTGTCCGGCGGGGCTCCTTCTATCAATTTGGCGGCCCTGCGCCTATATATATGGGGAGTATCCATTATGTTCAACGCTGTCGCGCATGCCTTACTTGCCCTCGCGCCCGAGTTCGATGCTGCAAAGGTCGAGGACGTTCCTGTGAGCCTGAAGGCCCGGATCGATGGTTCGCAAGGCAACATCCGGAGGGAGACGTTGGGCGCCAAGTGCTTGGTGCGTCACTTCTTTGCAAATTAGCAACATGGTCCCGCGCACGGTGGGGATTGTGTAAAACTAGCGGTTGAAAAATCGCTTTAGCGACATGGCGCATTGCTTTGGGCGCTTGTTTTGGTATTTGGAGAAAGGGGACGGTTCCATGGCTCTTTGGGGCGGTCGTTTTGAGGCGGGAGTGGCCGAGGTCACGCAGGAGTTTGGCGCGTCGCTGCCGGTCGACAAACATCTCTATAAGCAGGATATCGCCGGATCTAAGGCACATGCCAAGATGCTGGCGGCCCAGGGCATCATCAGTGCCGAGGATGAGCAGGCGATTGCCGAGGGCCTGACCGGAATCGAACAGGATATCGATGCCGGCAACTTCACCTTCGATATCAACGACGAGGACATCCATATGTCCATCGAGAGCGAGCTGACGCGTCGCATCGGCGAGGCCGGCAAGCGCTTGCATACCGGACGTTCGCGCAACGACCAGGTGGCGACCGATACGCGCCTGGGCGTCAAGGCGTTGGCCAAGGAGCTCATGGAGGCCAACCTGCAGTTGCGCCACGTGCTGGTGGATGCGGCCAAGAAGTACGACAAGGTGATTCTGCCGGGTTACACGCACATGCAGCATGCTCAGCCCGTGCTGCTGTCACATCATCTGCTGGCGTATTCCTGGATGTTCGCGCGCGACTTTACACGTCTGAAGGCCGCCTTTGATGCCGCCGACAACTGCCCGCTGGGTGCTGCCGCGCTTGCCGGTACGAGCTATCCGCTCGATCGCCAGATGACGGCTGCCGAACTTGGCTTTGCGGGCGTGATTCCCAACTCGCTCGATGCGGTTTCCGACCGTGATTTCCTGCTCGATCTGCATTACGCCGGCTCCGTCATGGCCATGCACCTGTCGCGTCTTTCCGAGGAGATCGTGCTGTGGTCGAGCTCCGAATTCGGCTTTATCACGCTTTCCGACTCGTATTCCACCGGCTCGTCTATCATGCCGCAGAAGAAGAACCCCGACTTTGCTGAGCTTATCCGCGGCAAGAGCGGTCGCGTGTACGGCAACCTGGTGCAGCTGCTCGTGACCATGAAGGGCCTGCCGCTTGCTTATAACAAGGACTTGCAGGAGGACAAGGAGGGTGCGCTCGATACCGCCCATACGCTCATGCAGTGCCTGTCGGTTATGGCCGGCATGATCTCGACCTGGACTGTCAACGAGGACGCCATGGCGCGCGAGTGTGGTGTGGGCCACTTGGCAGCCACTGATGCTGCCGATTACCTGGCAAAGCGCGGCCTGCCGTTCCGCGAGGCACATGCCGTGGTGGGTCATCTTGTCCTAATGTGTGAGAAGCGCGGCTGCAATCTTGAGGACCTGCCGTTTGAGGTGTTTCAGGAAGCAAGTCCGCTCTTTGAGCGCGACATTACCGAGGCACTCGACATCCCGTCGATTGTCGCCGCGCGCACGACCGAGGGTGGTACCGCCCCTGCTGCCGTTGCCGTGCAGTTGGGAAGAGCCGAGGCGCAGCTCGCGGCCGATGAGGGTGTGTTTGGCTCGTTATCCAAGGTCGTCGAGATGGGCCACGGAGCTAATTAGCTTATTGGATGCGTCTGTCTGGTGTGTTCATCATATTTTGCCT
Organism: uncultured Collinsella sp.; assembly: GCA_902388545.1. Lineage (GTDB taxonomy): Bacteria > Actinomycetota > Coriobacteriia > Coriobacteriales > Coriobacteriaceae > Collinsella. Next base: position 736 of record CABMPS010000098.1, on the reverse strand, counting down.
TTACGGGTGCCCGCTACGGTGGGCACCCGTTTTGTTATAGAGAAGGAAGGAGCTTGTCGAGAACTTCTGTAGGACATTTGCGCAGGTTGTGAAGGGGGTGCGTTCACGGGCGACAATCGACCGCCCGTTCTGTTCGTTGCAGTTGAAAGTGGGACGGATGGTACTCTAGTCGGGCTTCGAAACAGAAGTGACACATATGGAGCGCTTTAATAAATAATAACGCTTCAATAAACGGCTTTTTGTTTAACTGCAGCTAGAACTCTGTTACGATGCAGTCCAGGCGGGTGCCGGAATGGGACTTGGGCACGCGCGAACCTACTTGAAAGGCTACCTTATGGCTATCGAGAAGACCTTCATCATGATTAAGCCCGACGCCGTGCGCGATCGCAAGATCGGCGAGATCGTTGCTCGCATTGAGCGCAGCGGCCTTGTTATCGAGCGCATGGAGATGACCACGCTCGAGCGCGCTACCGTCGAGGAGCACTACGCCCATCTGGCCGACAAGCCCTTCTTTGGCGGTCTCTGCGACTTTATGACGAGCGGTCCGGTCGTCAAGATGGTCGTTTCCGGCCTCTCCGCTGTCTCCAAGATGCGCACCCTTATGGGCGCCACCAACCCGCTTGATGCTGCCCCCGGCACCATTCGCGGCGACTTCGCCGTCGATGTCAACGCCAACGTGCTCCACGGCTCCGACTGCCTGGAGAACGCCGAGATCGAGATCAAGCGCTTCTTTGGC
>CABMPS010000097.1 GCA_902388545.1 uncultured Collinsella sp. | reverse complement strand
GGGCGTGTCGCTTAGCTCGGCCCAGGGTGATCGCAACGTGCTTGCCGCGCTCTCGCGCTTTGGCGCCCGCATCGTGCGCTCCACCAACGCCGCCACTGTGCAGTCCGACAAGCTCGCCGGCTTTGAAATGAGCGCCCACGACATCCCCGACTTGGTGCCCGTCATCTCGGCCGTGGCATCGCTGGCGCAAGGCCGCACCTTCATCCGCGACTGCGCCCGCCTGCGCATCAAGGAATCCGACCGCCTGGAAACTACCACCCGCGAGCTCACCGCGCTGGGCGCGCAGGTGCGCATTGCCGGTGACGACCTCATCATCAAGGGCGTCGACGCCTTTACCGGCGGCGAGGTCGATTCGCACAACGACCACCGCATCGCCATGATGGCCGCCATCGCCGCGAGCCGTGCCACCGGCGAGGTCGTGATCCACGGCGCCGAGGCCGTCAACAAGTCCTATCCCGATTTCTTCGACCACTACCGCCTGCTGGGCGGCAAGGTCACGCTCGAGGAGGAATAGCATGTCCTCGACCTTTGGCAACGTTTTGCATCTGAGCATCTTTGGCCAGTCGCACTCCCCTGCTATCGGCTGCTCGCTCGACGGTGTCCCCGCGGGCATCGCTGTGGACCAGGAGACGCTGCAGGCCTTTTTGGACCGTCGTGCCCCCGGCCGCGACGAGACGGCGACCAAGCGCCGCGAGGCCGACACCGCCCACATTATCGCCGGCATAGTTGATGGACACACCACGGGCGCGCCTATCGCCGCGATCATCGAGAACACCAACACGCGCTCCAAGGACTACTCCGAGCTGCGCCGCAAGCCCCGCCCGGGCCATGCGGATTTCCCGGCACGCGTGAAGTACCACAACATGCACGACGTCGCCGGCGGCGGACACTTCTCTGGCCGCCTGACGGCGCCCTTATGCATCGCGGGCGGCATCGCGCTGCAGGCACTTGAGGCCCGCGACATTAAGGTCATGGCGCATGTGGCGCAGATCGGCGGCATCTCCGATCTGCCCATGGACGACATGGTCTATCGCGAGGCCGACCGCAAGGCGATCCTTTCGAACGACCTGCCGTGCATTGACGCTGCAGCTGGCGCTCGCATGCGCGAGGAGATTCTGGCCGCGCGCGACGAGCTCGACAGCATCGGCGGCATCGTGGAGTGCGGTATCTACGGTCTGCCCGCGGGCATCGGCGACCCCATGTTGGACGGCATCGAGAACCGCATCGCGCAAATCGCCTTTGGCATTCCCGCCGTAAAGGGCGTGGAGTTTGGCATGGGCTTTGCCGTGGCCGCCATGCGCGGCAGCGAGAACAACGATCCGTATCGCATTGATGCCGAGACGGGCGAGATTGCGGTCGAGTCCAACAACGCCGGCGGCATTCTGGGCGGCATTTCCACGGGCGCACCCGTCATGTGGCGTATGGCTGTAAAGCCGACGCCCTCCATCGGTCGCGAGCAGCAGACCGTGGACATGGACGACATGGAAAATGCCGAGCTCTCGGTCCACGGCCGCCACGACCCCTGCATCGTTCCGCGCGCCGTCCCCGTCGCCGAGGCAGCAGCCGCCCTCGCCATCTGGGACGCCCTCCTAGAAGACGCCGCCCAGCTCTAGCCCGTCCAACCCAGGGGTAGTTAATTTGGGACGGGGCTTTTTTAGCTACCCCAGGCAACGATTCACGAAAGGGGTCCCCATGGACCTTGCCGACGTTCGTCAGGCCATCGATGGCATCGACACCACGCTCCTCAACAGCTTTGTCGAGCGCATGGACATTGCCACCGAGGTCGCCAAGTCAAAGATCAAGATGGGCAAGGCCGTCTTCGACCCCGCCCGCGAGCGTTCTAAGCTCAACAACCTCGCCAGCCGCGCGCCCGAGCGCTACGAGGCCCAAACCATCACCTTGTTCCGCTTGCTCATGAGCATGAGCAAGGCCGAGCAGCAGCGCTACATCAACGAGCTCAGGGGCATCACGGTGTCGCAAAAGGCCCGTGCCACGGCTGAGACTTTCGACACGCCCTTCCCTCAGACGGCCAGCGTCGCCTGCCAGGGCGTCGAGGGAGCCTACAGCCAGATCGCCGCGTGCAAGCTCTTCGACGTGCCGGACATTGCGTTCTTCGAGACCTTCGAGGGCGTTATGCGCGCCGTGCGCGACGGCTTTTGCGAGTTTGGCGTGCTGCCCATCGAAAACTCCACCGCCGGCTCGGTCAACGCCGTCTACGACCTGCTCGCACAATTCGACTTCCATATCGTGCGCTCGCTGCGCCTCAAGATCGACCACAACCTGCTCGTCAAGCCCGGCACCAAACTCGCGGATGTGCACGAGGTCTACAGCCACGGCCAAGCCATTGCCCAGTGCGCCGGCTATATCGAGGGCCACGGGCTGCACGCCACCAAGTACCCCAACACTGCCATGTCGGCCGAGATGGTCGCCAATTCCGATCGCACCGACGTCGCCGCCATCGCCTCGCGCAGCTGTGCCGCGCTGTATGGCCTGGAGGTGCTCGAACCCAACATCCAGGACTCGGACAACAACTACACGCGCTTTGTCGTCATCAGCCGCGAGCCGCGCGTCTACCCCGGGGCCAACCGCACCTCGCTCATGATCACCACAGCTAACGAGCCAGGCGCCCTTTACCGCGTACTCGAGCGCTTCTACGCGCTCAACATCAACCTCATCAAGCTCGAAAGCCGCCCGATCCCTGGCCGCGACTTTGAGTTTATGTTCTACTTCGATCTGGACTGTCCCTTTGGCAGCAGGGCCCTCGACGACCTGCTCGATTCCATCGACGACGTGTGCGAGAGCTTTACCTACTTTGGCAGCTACACGGAGGTGCTCTAGATGACCGATGCCGCCACAACCCGCCCCTACGGCGTGCTGGGCCGCGTCCTGGGCCACAGCTACACCCCGACCATCTACAAGGAGCTCGCAGGGCTCGAGTACGTGCGATTTGAGCGCGAGCCCGAGGACCTTGAGGCCTTTATGACGGGCGACGAATGGGAGGGCACCAACGTGACCATCCCCTACAAGCGCGCCGTCATGGAGTACCTGGACGAGCTGAGCCCGCTGGCCGAGCGCATGGGAAACGTTAACACCATCACGCGCCTGGCCGACGGCCGCCTGCGCGGCGAGAACACCGACTACTTTGGCTTCCAATGCCTGGTCGAAGAGCTGGGCGTTGAGGTTGCCGGTAAGAAGGTCCTCGTGCTCGGTGCCACCGGCGGTGCCGGTACCACGGCGAGCATGGTGCTCGGCGACATGGGCGCTATCGTGGTGCCCGTGGGCCGCACGAGCGAAGTCAACTATGACAACATCTCCCAGCAGTCCGACGCCGCGCTGCTCGTCAACTGTACGCCCGCCGGCATGTTCCCCCACTGCCCCGATGCACCCTGCATGCTCGAGGGGCTCGATGCGCTCGAGGGCGTCATCGAAATCGTGTACAACCCCGCCCGCACGGGTCTGATGCTCGAGGCCGAGCGCCGCGGCATCCCCTGCATCGGCGGCCTGCTCATGCTTGTGGCCCAGGCGGCACAAGCTGTTGAGCGCTATACCGGCCAGGTCACCCCGCGCAAGCGCATCCTGGATGTGACGGAGCGCCTGTCACACCGCGAGCAGAACATCGCACTGATCGGCATGCCGGGTTCGGGCAAGACCCGCGTGGGCGAGCAGGTCGCCCAGCTCACGGGCCGCGAGCACATCGACCTCGATCGCGCCCTCGAGGAGCGCCTGGGCATGCCTTGCGCCAACTTTATCGTCGAGCGCGGCGAGGCGGCCTTCCGCGAGCAGGAGACGGCGGCGCTGGCCGACATCTCCAAGCGCAGCGGTCTGGTGCTTTCCACGGGTGGCGGCGTGGTCACGCGCGACGAGAACTATCCACTGCTGCACCAGAACAGTCAGATTGTGATGCTCAACCGTAAGCTCGACGAGCTCGCCCACAAGGGCCGCCCCATCACCGCCCGCGACGGTATCGACAAGCTGGCCGAGCAGCGCATGCCGCGCTATCGCGCCTGGGCCGACTACATCATCGACTCGCGCGACTGCGCCGCCAACACCGCGGCCGCCGTCGTCGAGACACTCTAGCCTGCCAAAAAGGGACAGGTTTATTTTGGCAGGTTTTATCTGGGCAAACGCCGAAGATCGCAAGACCAGCCACGCCAACCAACTGCAAAGGAAGCAACCATGAAGGCACTCGTCATCAACGGCCCCAACCTCAACATGCTCGGCATTCGCGAGCCGGGCATCTACGGCAGCGATAACTACGACCGCCTGGTCCAGATCTGCCAGGAGGCAGGCGCCGCGCAGGGCTTTGACGAGGTCGAGGTCTTCCAGTCCAACCACGAGGGCAGCATCGTCGACAAGATCCAGGAGGCCTACGGTAAGGTCGACGGCATCGTCATCAATCCGGCAGCCTACACGCATACCAGCGTGGCGATCCTCGACGCGCTCAAAGCCGTCGCCATTCCCGCAGTGGAGGTCCACATCAGCGCCGTCGAGACGCGCGAAGACTTCCGCCAGGTGAGCTACGTCCGCCTGGCCTGCTTCGCCACCATCACCGGCGAGGGCCTGCAAGGCTACGCACATGCGCTGGAGCTGCTGAAGGAGCGTCTGCTACACTAGCTAGTGGGACAAATGAGCCAGTAACATTTGTCCCAAATCTCACGCAACTATTCGATTGACATACAAAGGAGCATTTCCATGTCCCAGCACGATTACCTCGTCGTCGGCGCCGGCCTTTCGGGCGCCGTCTTTGCCAATGCCGCCAAGCGCGCCGGCAAGTCGGTCCTGGTCATCGACCGCCGCGACCACATCGCCGGCAACATCTACACCGAGGACGTCGAGGGCATCCAGGTCCACCGCTACGGCGCGCACATCTTCCACACCTCCATGAAGGACGTCTGGGACTACGTCAACCGCTTCGCAGAGTTCAACAACTACGTCAACTCGCCGGTCGCCAACTTCCACGGCAACATGTACAACATGCCCTTCAACATGAACACCTTCGCCAAGATGTGGCCGGGCGTCGTCACGCCGGCAGACGCCAAGGCCAAGATCGCCGAGCAGGTGGCAGCCGAGAACATCGGCGAGCCGCAGAACCTGGAGGAGCAGGCGCTGTCGCTCGTGGGCCGCGACATCTTCGAGACGCTCGTGAAGGGCTACACCGAGAAGCAGTGGGGCCGCGATTGCAAGGACCTGCCCGCAAGCATCATCAAGCGCCTCCCTTGCCGCTTCACCTACGACAACAACTACTTCAACGACCGCTACCAGGGCATCCCTATGGGTGGCTACACCAAGATGGTCGCCAATATGCTCGAGGGCATCGAGGTGCGTTGCGGTGTGGAGTACAAGGAGCTGATCGCCGCCGAGCCCGACATCGCCGCCAAGACGATCTACTGCGGCCCCATCGACGCGTTCTACGACTTTAAGCTGGGCACGCTGGAGTACCGCAGCCTGCGCTTTGAGACCGAGACGCTCGACGAGGCCGACCACCAGGGCGTGGCCGTGGTCAACTACACCGAGCGCGAGATCCCCTACACGCGCATCATCGAGCACAAGCTCTTTGAGTTCGGCACGCAGGACAAGACCGTCATCACGCGCGAGTACCCGGCCGACTGGAAGCCCGGCGACGAGCCCTACTACCCCATCAACGACGCCAAGAACGAGGCCCTGTACAGGCAGTACGAGGAGCTGGCAGCGCAGGAGGGCGACGTGATCTTTGCCGGTCGCCTGGGCGGCTACAAGTACTACGACATGGACAAGGCCATCGCCGCCGCCTTTGAGCTCGTCCGCAACGAGCTGGGCATGGAGCCCACGGAAGCGGTCATAACCACACAAGCAGGAAGCCCGGCACAGTTCATTGCTGTGCCGGGCCTATTTATGGAGCGATCGAAACGCACCATTTCCATTTGAGAAAAATGGCTGCAAGTCATCCCCATGTCGTACAGCCAATTTTTAAACAATACCACGCCCATGTGACGCTAAAAGCAAAGACCCGGCATTATTACCGGGTCTTCAAAAACTCTCTGGTGCTCCATGGCGGATTCGAACCGTCGACCTTGGGATTAGAAGTCCCCTGCTCTATCCAACTGAGCTAATGGAGCAAATAACCGCACGCCAAGCAAGCGCGAGCCCGCCAAGCGCAAATAAGTATAACCTACTTGAGCTGTTCGCGGTATGCCTTGCATACCTCATCGACCGGGCCGTCCATACGAAGGTCGCCCTTCTCAATCCAAACGCACGCTGGCAGATGCGCTCAACCTGCTCCATGGAATGCGACACGAACAAAACCGTCACGTCACCGCTCTGGATAAAGTGCTGAATACGGGCCTCGCACTTTTGCTGGAAGAACACGTCGCCGACGGAAAGCATCTCATCGACGATCAGGATATCGGGCTCGGTAATGGTGGCGATTGCAAAAGCAATGCGCGCAACCATACCCGAAGAGAAGTTCTTGAGCGGCATGTCGACAAAGTTCTGCAGCTCAACGAACTCGATGATGCCATCAAAGTCGGCATCGATAAAATCCTTGGTATAGCCGACTAGCGCAACGTTCAAATAAATGTTCTCGCGTGCCGTCAGCTCGGGATCAAAGCCAGCTTCAAGCTCAATCAGAGGTGCAATGTTGCTATGAACCTTAACGCTGCCCTCGCTAGGCTCGAGCACACCAGCGATAATCTTAAGCATCGTGGACTTGCCGGAACCATTAGTACCGACCAAGCCCACGACCTCACCGAGGTGAATATCAAACGAGATGTGCTTAAGCGCCCTAAACTCCTCAAAGAACAACTCATGCTTAGCGAGCTTAATAAAACATTCTTTGAGGCTGGTCAGCGAGTCAGACGCCATGTTAAAGATCATGGTGGTGGCGTCGGCCTCGACAGCCAGAAGCTGCTCGTTGTAATCAACAACAGATTCAGTCATCACAGCATTCCTTTAGATGTAGAAGATGAATTTGCGCTCGGACTTGTGGAAGACGGCTACATCTCAGGATGCCAGGGCCAAACGGCTATACTTTCTACGTTTGAATATCAAAGGAGCATTGAGTGAATTCTGAATCTATTGCCGTCATTATCCCCTGCTACAACGAACTATGTGCAGCCTGCCCACGGACGATCCGAAGAATTCTCC
>CABMPS010000096.1 GCA_902388545.1 uncultured Collinsella sp. | reverse complement strand
CGCGGTGAACCCTTCCACGCTGGCACGCTTGAGCGGTACACGCAAAAGAAGCAATACGGCTTCGGCCGCCAGCGCGATAAAGACGACGTTGATGCCAAACTCGTAGAGGGCCGAGAGGAACAGCGACCCGCTCGCGATGGCGATGCCATAGCCCGCCGCGCACAGGGGCGGCATGAGCGCGGTCGCCACGGCTACGCCGGCGATGAGCGTTGCGGGCTCCTGGTCGCGCGAGTTGCCTAGGCCGCCCGCAAAGCCGCCGGCGAGCGCGACAGCGAGGTCCCACACGGTGGGCGTTGAGTTGTCGATAATGGCGGCCGTGGTGGTGCCAAGGGGCGAGAGCTTAAAGTACAGTGTGGACGTTACCAGGCAAAAGGCCATTTGCAGCGCCAGGCCCGCGACGGCCTCGACGGTGATCTCGCGGTCGAGCGTGGCGATGCCATATGCCATGGCAAGGACCGATCCCATAAGCGGGCAGATGAGCATGGCGCCCACGATGGCGATGTCCGAATCGATATCGAGGCCGATGCTCGCGATGAGCATGGCGATGATGAGGATGCATAGGTGGGAGCCAGTCAGACGCGCCCCGTTTACAAAACGCTTGCGGATCACGTGGTAGGGCGCGCGACCCTCGCGAATATTGAATGCGCGCTTGAGGAAGCGGGTGACGTTTTCCATGGCTTCGCTATGAGCGGGGCGGATGCCGTGACGACGATGATGACGCTCGCGCAGTCGCTTGATCTGTTGTTTGTCGAGTTCCATGTCCACCTCGTTCCAGCGCGGTCCGCGCAACGCGCCCGTTGTCTTAACTCTACACCGTGGCGGGCGGGGTGTCTGTTGGATGCGGAATCCGATAGGGCGGATGACGCGGGAGCAAATACAAATCACAGGCTCAATTCGATCCCGCAAGAATATGATGCACCAGCTCCTACATATGTGACGAAATTGTGAAGCACGAGAGCGCGAATTTCAAAAAATCCGCTGGTGACCAATGTTGCGCAACAGAATTCAAAAATCAGCTCCTACATTTTGAAGCGTATGGATACATCCGTGTCAAAGGGAGAAAGCCATGGCAAACTACAGTCCACAACACTTTGAGCCTCGGGCCAAGGCCGTCAACGTCAAGGGCGTTGCCAACCTCGCAACCGTTTTGACGGCGGGCCTCATTGCTCAGCCGCTTATGTCGCCGCTGGCGGCAATTGCTGCACCGTCAACCGATAACGGCGATTCTGTTCAGGGGGGGGGTAGTTCTGTAGAGAATACCGTTGCCGCCGGTAACCAAGCGGTCGTAAAGACGGCTGCCCAGCTGGCCGAGGAGTCGGCAAAGCAGCTCAAGGACGCTCAGGCCGCCTACGATGCCGCCCAGAAGAAGGCCGACGCGGCGGGCCAGTCTCAAAAGCAGGCGCAGCAGCAAAAGAATCAGGCCTCGCAGGCCGTGACCGATAACGCCGCCGAGCAGAACGCAGCAGAAGTCGCCGCGCTCCAGGAGAAGATTGACGAGCTCAAAGCCGCCGTCGAAAAGACCGAGCAGCAGCAGAAGAAGCTGGGCGACCTGAACGATCGGCTCGAACAGGCCAACAAGAGTGTCGAGGATAAGACCCAGGCGCTCAAGGACGCCAAGGCAAAGCAGGATGAGGCCAAGAAGGCCCTCGATGATGCCCAGGCCAAGCTCGAGGCCATGGGTATGGACGAGTACGAGGCCGCCAAGAAGGCCGTCGAGGACGCGCAGGCAAAGCTCGATGACGCCAATAAGGCCGTTACTACTGCACAGGCCAATCTGGACCAGGCCAAGGCTGCCGAGGCCAGCGCCCAGCAGGAAAAGCAGAATACCGAGGCGGCTTTGACGACTGCCCAGGCCAAGAAGCAGGAGACTGCCGCTGCTCTCGCAGCCGCAACCACCGCGCGCGATAACGCCCAGCAGAAGTTCAACCAGGCGCAGGCCGCGCTCGATGCTGCCGTCACGGGTGTTGACCTGAGTGCGCTTGAGGCCGCCAAGAAAGCTGCTGCTGGTGAGCTCAAGACCGCGCAGGCGGAGCTCAATGCCGCGACGGATGCCGACGCCACCGCACAGACAAATCTGCAGGCCGCCCAGGCTGCCGTCGCTGCCGCGCAGGAGAAGGCCAACGCCGCCAACGCTGCTGTGGCATCTGCCCAGTCTGCATACGATGCGGCAAACAAGGAGTACAAGGACGCGGCCAGTAAGCGTGACGCCGCGAAGACGGCATACGAGCAGGCCCAGCAGACCGAGGCCGACAAGAAGGCGGAGTACGATAAGCTTGTCGAAGTTCGCAAGCAGAAGCGCAGCGAGTGGGAGGCAGCCTGCGCTGCTTCGAACGCCGCGGAAAAGGCTTATGACGCTGCTAATGTCCAGGTTGAGGCTCTTGAGCAGCAGATTGCTGAGCTCAAGTCCAACATGACCGTTGACCAGGAAGTCATCAGCCAGGGTATGTTCGGCTTCATGAACTACATCATCGGCGGCAGCCAGTTCACAGCCACGCAGAAAAAGAACGCCCAGGATGCCGTATCGATGCTGACCGGTGCTGAGGGCAAGGCCGAATGGTATGACCAGTACGTCGATCAGGACATGTCTCGCGACACCAACCCGCTTTCCTTGGAGCAGATGCGCAACGCCTTGACATATCTCGACACCCAGAACAACCTCCGCAAGGCGAACGGTCAGTCGGCGCTCAGCGTCAGCCTCCGCATGACTGCGGCAGCCGCCCTTAATACATCATATTCATCGAACATCTGGGGACACTCGAACTGCTACTGGGATAACGGTGAAAATCTTGCTGGCGGTGGCGGTGCATATACCGGCGGCGAGACTGAGGACACCCTAGGCTGGCCCTACACCGGTCTCTATACCCAGGAGAAGGAGGCATTCGATAAGTACGCCAAGAAGAATGGTGACCTTGAAAATCATCGATATGATTCCTACTATATCTCCCAGCACTACACAAGCATCTCCCAAGAGTGCGGGCACTATCTCAACATCATCGATGCCGGTACGAAGGCTATCGGCATCGCGACCGGTAGCGGTAAAAACACCGATTCCGAGGTAACCATCTTCGATTACAGCTCTTTTGACAGTCAGGCTGATTTCACTGTCTCCGAGTTCAAGAAGCTCCTGAACGACTACATCGCTTCCGCCTACAATGCAGGCGGCACGCAGGAGCAGAAGGAGCAGCTGAAGCAGCTTCAGAATAAGCTGGCAGAGGCGCAGAAGAATTATGGTTCGACCAGCAATGCCTACTACGCTGCCGTCAATAAAAAGGATTCCGCACGCGACGCCTATACCGCGGCCGACACAAACGTGAACACTGCCAAGGGCGAGTACGAGAAGGCTAAGTCCGGCACCGCCGCCGCGAAGACGGCATACGACGCCGCCGAAGCCAAACTCAAGGGTGTCGACGTCAAGACGCCCCAGACCAAGCTCGACGCCGCCAAGAGCGAGGCCGCTACTGCCCAGGCAGCTCTCGATAGGGCAAACGCCACGCTTGCTGACAGCAAGACGAAGGCAGCCGAGGCCGCTGCTCACAAGGCGAAGGCTCGCAGCGCCCGCGACGCCGCCAAGGTAAAGTCCGATCAGGCCAACGAGGCGTATGACAACGCTACCGCTTCGGTCAAGGACCTTGCCGCCAAGTGCGATGCCGCCAAGACGGATCTTGCGAACAAGCAGGGCACGCTTAACGATGCCAAGAAGGCCGACGACACTGCCCAGGCTGGCGTTGACAAGGCTCAGGCCGCAGATGTGCACGCCGCGACCGCTCTTTCGGACGCCAAGCAGGCAGTTGCCGCCAAGACGCAGGCCCTGTCCGACGCACAGGCGAAGGTCAAGGCCGCCGAGGGCGAGCTGGCCACCGCAAACAAGGCCTTCGAGCGCTTCGCCGGCGCTCAGAAGGCGGTCGACGACGCCAAGGTCGCCTATGACGCTGCCGTCGCCGGTGTCGCCGATGCCCAGAAGCAGCTCGAGTCCGCCAACGAAGCCGTCGTCGATGCGAACCTCGAGATCGTCAAGGCCAAGGCCGAGCTTGCCAACGACGAGGCGCTCAAGGCCGATCTTGAGGCTGTCGACCACAAGGCATCCCTTGCCGCGGGCACGACGGGCAACGAGAAGCTGGTCAAGCTGAACGCTGCCTACGCTCGCTATAAGGCCGCCGTCGATGCCGCCGCTGGCCTCAAGGCTGCCCTGAGCGATGCCGATGCCAAGCTGTCCGATGCCAACGACGCCTATGCCGCCGCGCTTGCCGAGCTTGGCGATGCCAAGGATGCCCTGGCTGCCGCGCAGGCCGAGTACGACAAGTATCATCCCAAGGCTGAGCCACAGGCCAAGCCTCAGGTTGCGCAGGCTGCTGCAAAGGCCCCCGTTGCCAAGAAACAGGCCGCGCCTGCCGCGCTCGCCCAGACCGGTGATGACTCCGCACTTGCGGGTGAGGTCTTCGTCATCGGCGGCATAACGCTCGTGGCCGCAGGCGTGACGCTGGGCGATCGTCGTCGCAAGCACATGTAGCGATTCGGGCGTCGGCTCTGCAAGGAACTTCAATTCATAGCGGGACCGTCTCGATAGCCAAACGATAAGGCCGGCGCGCTGTCAAACGCAGCGCGCCGGCTTTTCTTTGCGTTGGTATCAAAAAGCCCGGTCGGTAGCCGCGAAAGCTACCGACCGGGCAAGTCGTAGGCAATATGGTTGCCGTCGAGCAGCTGCTCAGCTTAGCCCAGCAGGCTTAAGCCCACGGAGACAAACGCCAGGATAACGCCGACGATGGACTCGCCGCCGAGCAGGCCGCTGGCGACAACTAGGCCCTGTTCCTGGAAGGCGGCGTCCTTGGCAGCCCTCTCCTCGTCAGAAAGACCAGCGGTGGCGTCGCGGTGGGCGGACCACTTGTCGTAGGCGAGCTTGACGCAGGAGCCCAGGAATGCCGTGAGTGACATGTAGAACGGCAGGTACACGCCCAGGCCGATCATCATGGCCGGAATGCCGAGCCAGTACATGACGATGCCGGCGATAAAGCCGCCAACGAACCACGGGACGCTCGGGATGCCCGAGACCATGGTGGCGACGACGCTTGCCTGCGCGGCAACAAAGCTCTTGTCGGGGCCAAAGGCGTCCGGGCCATAGGCGGTGACGAGCGCGACCATGACGGCTGCGGCGACCAGGGCGCCCACGATGCCGCCAATGGCTTGGCCGATCCACTGCGCACGCGGGTTGGTGCCCAGCACGGCGCCAGCCTTAAAGTCGTTCATGACGTCGCCCGCAAGGCCGCACGCTACGGCCACGATGCCGGCGATAAAGAACAGCTTGACCTGAGCGAGCTGCGCGAAGGCGGCAACGATGAGCATGACGATGAGGCCAAAGATCTCCATGGGGTCGATGCCCGTCTGGCCGCAGCTCTGCGCGCTCATGATGGTGGTGACAAAGGTGAACAGCGTGACGATGACGGCCGGAACGGGGCCAAGGTCGAGCACGATGGCGATGATCACGGCGATGGCGGCAGTACCCAGGCCGATGATGCCGGCGTCGAGCTTAAGCGAGCCCGAGATGAGCGACTGCTCGTCGGTGTCGCTGGAGCTGTCGGCGGCGAGGCCGCGGGCGATGCCGGCGACCTGCGGCAGGATGTCCTTGAGGACGACGGCGACGCCAAAGCCCATCATGAGACCCATGCCGAGCGATTTGACGATGCCCTGCGCAGTCACAACGTCGAATAGACCGGCAGCGGTGCCGCCCACGATGATGCCAAAGTTACCTAGCAGCGCGCCGGCAAACCAGAAGGCAACCGGGGCGAAGCCAACCAAAAAGCCGATGGAGAGCAGCATGGGCGAGTTATAGATGGCAAAGGTCACGCCGGGGATATTGAGCGTGCACAGCATGCTGGGCACCACGCCCAGAGCGTCGCGAAGCACGCTGTAGATGCCTGCGATGGCCATGGAGCCAAAGAGCTGCTTGCCGGTCTTGCCGCCGGCCTCGGTGGCGCGCAGTGTCTGAGCTGCGGCATTGCCGGTGGGAAACTCCAGCGCGGCGTCCACGATAAAGTGGCGGTGGATGAGCGCGGTGGCCAGCAGGCCCAAGATGGTGCCGGCGAGTGCCACGATAAACATGTCGAGCCAGCTGATCTGGTCGGCATAGCCCAGCATCCAGGCGCCCGGGATGGTAAACGCCAGGCCGCCGGCGACCATGGCGCCCGCGGACATGATGGTGTGGGTGACGTTGGCCTCGTTGAGGCTGGCGTCACCCATGAGCTTCAGGAAGAACAGCGAGATGACGGCAGCGAAAATAATCGGCCAGGGGAGTGCACCCATCTTGAGGGCCGTGTAGGCCGAGCTTGCCGTGATGATCACGCAGCCAAGGACGCCGATGACGACGCCGCGCAGCGTGAGTTGCCCGCGCATCGAAGCGCGGTTCGAGGGATTGCTCATATAAAACTCCTTTGCGTATATCCGCTTCCCCCGGGAGCGCCGTTACGGATACGGCGCGGGAAGTCGGGTTACCAAGGGCCGCCGCGTGAGCTCGCAAACGACCGCGCACCAGTATAGCGGCACGGCAGTTAATTTGGGACTGGGCTTTTTTAGCTATCCCAAACGAAGCCGAAGGATGATTATTCTGGTACGGGGATTTAAAAATCATCAGGTACGCAATGATTTTTAAATCCCCGTCCCAGAATAATCATCGGGATATACTGCTGGGCAGACGAAAGGAGCGCCGACGATGCTTAATGGGTGCGCATATATATTGACGGTCGACGTGGGCAACACGTTCATTCGCTTTGGCCTGTTTGCCGAGGATTCGGCCGCGGCGCAGGAATGTCCGCTTGCGACATGCGAGATCACGACGCCGTCGAGCATTACGGCCGACGAAGCGCGCATGCGACTTATGCAGGTCATGGGCGCGCTCGCCGCCGATGCAGGTGTGCCCGGGGTGCTTGCACCCGCCGCGGCCGTGCTGAGCTGTGTAGTCCCGGCGCTCGAGCGCCCGTGGAAGGCGGCACTTTCCCGCACCTGCACGGGGCGCGTGCTCACCGTGGGGCCGGGACTTAAGACCGGCATACCCGTGCACTACGACGATCCGGCCGAGATCGGCCCCGACCGCATCGCCGATGCCGTGGCGGCCCGCGCCGTCTACGGCTCGCCGTGCATCGTGATTGACCTGGGCACGACGAC
>CABMPS010000095.1 GCA_902388545.1 uncultured Collinsella sp. | reverse complement strand
CCGTCTGATGACTTGAAGAAGGGGGAGGCCTCGCGGCCTCCCCCTTTTTTTGCGTTTACGGGTTTTGTCTCACATAGTAGCTGTGTTTTATAACCCTCGTTTGTCGCATCTTCTGTGAACGGGCTACAATAACTTAGTCTGTGCGATATGGAGGTGAACATGGCTGAAGCTGGTATCGGCGTTGATATCGTCGAGATTTCCCGCATGAAATCAATTCTTGAAAAGACGCCGTCGTTTGCTCGGCGTGTGTTTACCGAAGAAGAGCGTGCGTATTGCGATGCATCATCGCGTCCCGCTGCTCACTATGCGAGCCGCTTTGCTTCGCGCGAGGCGGTGCTTAAAGCTCTCGGCACGGGTTTTAGTCAAGGTGTAGGTCGCAAGGATGTTTCGGTAACGCGTGATAAACTCGGCAAACCGAAGGCTCTGCTTTCTGGTCGTGCTCTCGAAATCGCCCAGGATTTGGGTGTTGTCGAGGTCGCTCTTTCTATTACCCTTACGGGTGACTTGGCTGTCGCTAATGCCATTGCAATCACCGAGGATGCTCGACCTAAGCCTAAGGAAGAAAAAGTGAGCAACAAGAAACGCGTTTCGCAGACATTTAAAGAGGCTCGCTCTGTTTTAGATGAGCTTGAGCAGCTGCAGAATTCAGCATTGACGGAGCACCTGGGCGATGCTTCGCAAGATACGCTAGGAGCATAGATGAAACCGGTTTTGAGTACCGAAGAAGTCGTTCGTCTCGAGGATATCATCGAACGCGAAGGGACTTCGAAGGCCGAGCTTATGGAGCTAGCGGGTGAGTTTGCCGCCAACGAGGTCTTGAAGCTCAATCCCGATCGGGTTCTCGTTCTGGTCGGTTTTGGTAATAATGGCGGCGACGGTTGGGTTGCCGCCGACATCCTGAGCCACAAGGGTGTGGACGTGGATATCGTTTCTCCGGTTGAGCCGGATGAGATTCCTGCTGCTCTGGCACGTCATGTTGCTCGTCGAACTGCCGGCCGCGATGTGCACGTTTGCGTCGGTCCCTCGCGTGACGAACTCGAGGTTTTGATCGATAAGGCCGATGTTGTTGTCGATGCCATTTTTGGTACCGGTTTCCACGGGAATCTGCGTGCGCCGTTCTCCATTTGGATTCCTACGGTCAATGAGTGCACCGATTGTGTCGTGTCTATTGATGTCCCCTCGGGCCTGAATGCCGAGACGGGCGTTGTTGATGACGACTGCATTCGTGCCGAGCGCACGGTGACGATGATTGCGCCCAAGATTGGTCTGTATAGCGCTGATGGTCCTGAGTATGCTGGCGATTTGATCTGCGGCAATCTTTACGACCGTCTTGACGAGGTCATCGATGATGTCGACCACGCCGCCGAGATTGTCGAGCCCGGTGACTTAGTTGATTACTTTGCTCCGCTACCATCGAATATCGATAAGTATTCCCGTGGCTCTGTGCTTATTGTCGCCGGATCTGCGCAATATCCTGGTGCTGCCATTATGGCGGCCAAGTCTGCAGCTCGCGCGGGTGCTGGTTACGTGGCAGTCGCGGCTCCTGACGCCTGCGCCAATCTCATTCGCATGGCACTTCCTTCGATTCCGGTCTTTGCTATTCCGTCTGATTCCCGCGGCTCCTTTGGCGCCGCTGCGCGCATGACGGTGTGCGAGATCGCAAAGAAGTACAGCTGCGTGCTGTGCGGTCCCGGTATGACGACGTCTGCCGGCGCTATGCAGGTGGTTTCGGGCTTGCTCGAGCTTGATGTACCGCTAATTTTGGACGCCGATGCACTCAACTGCCTTGCTAAGATTGCCATTGACGGTATTGATAGTAACCCCGAGATGTATCGCCGCGAGCAACCGTTGGTTATGACGCCGCACTATCGTGAGCTTTCGCGCCTGGTTGCCGGTGACGAGGTGAACGACCTTGGTACCGCGATTGCGGCCGCGCAGAAGGTTGTCTGGGCTGCAGGCTCCGACAATCTGGTGGTCATAGCCAAGGGGCCGACGACGGCTATCTGTGGTGTTGAGCGCGTGCTGCTGCCACTCTCGGGTCCGGCTTCTCTGGCAACTGCCGGTTCTGGTGATGTTCTCGCGGGTATTTTGGCCGGCACGCTTGCCACCATGCGCGACGAGATGGATCGTTGGGAGCTGCTGTATTCGTACGCCGTCGCACTTCACAGCTACGCCGGTTTTGCCGCGGCGACGGAGTATGGTGAGAAGAGCGTTATCGCGACCGATCTTATCGACTTGATCGGTCCTGCCATGGAGCTGGCGGCAAAGGATGCGCTCGAAGATCTGGGAATCATGGACGAAGGGTCGGATGACTAATCATGAATAAAGCCGATTTGACGCGCTGGTCCTGGGTCGAGATCGACCGCGGGGCGCTCCGTCGCAACACGAGAGCCTATAAGAACTTGTTGAATCCGCGTCAGCGCCTGTGCTGCGTGGTCAAGGCCGATGCTTATGGTCATGGAGCTGTTGAGTGCGCTAAGATCATGTATTCGGCTGGTGCCGACATGTTTGCCGTGGCGACGGTCAACGAGGGCGTTGGGCTCCGTCAGGGCGGAATTACTAAGCCCATCCTGATTCTAAGCGAGCCGCCTATCGAGGCTATTCCTGCATTGCTCGAGTTCGATATCATGCCCTCGGTCTATACGTCCGATTTTGCTCTCGCGTATGGCGAATGCGCCGTCGCGGCGGGCAAGGTGGGCAAGTACCATCTTGCCATCGAGACGGGCATGAATCGTATCGGCGTTCACTACACACAGGTGCTCGACTTTGTCCGCGGCATCAGCTTCCATCGCGGTATTCAGTGCGACGGCGTATTTACGCACTTTGCCACGGCCGATGAACCTTCGGGTTGGGACTACAAGCTGCAGTGCCAGCGTTTTACCGAGGCCGTTCAGGCCATTAAGGACGCAGGTTTTGAATGCGGTATCGTGCATTGTGCCAATACGCCATCCTCGATGCTCGATTCTTCAATGCACTTTGACATGATTCGTGCCGGCATCGGTTTGTATGGTCTGCAGCCATGTGAGCTGAGTGGTCGTGTGATGCAGCTTGATCCCGTTATGAGCGTCCACGCGCGTGTGACGCGCGTGGCGCATCCTGCGATGGGCGAGGGCGTGGGCTACGGCTTTACCTACCGCGTACCGCGCACGCGCGTTCAGATCTGCACCCTTCCGATCGGTTATGCCGATGGCCTTTCGCGTACGCTTTCCAATCGTATGGACGTGCTGTATCGCGGCGAGCGTGTGCGTCAGGTGGGCAATATCTGCATGGACCAGTTTATGGTCGCCATTCAGTCCAACCCGGCGCATGAGATTCCCGAGGCCGAGTATGGTGACGAGATGATCATTGTCGGCCGCGATGGCGACGCCGAGATCACTATGGACGAGATGGCCCGACTGCGCGGAACGATTAACTACGAGGTCGCCTGCGGCTTTGGCATGCGTCTCGACAAGGTCTACGTGTAGGAGCCGCTATGGGCGTCATGCACATCCCCGGCCATAGCCATCAGGCGCCGCGTGAGGTCGCACTCGAGGAGATCGAGGCCGTTCTGGGCGATTGTCACCTTTGCCAGCTTTACCAGTCGCGCCACAATATCGTGTTTGGCGTGGGAAGCCCCAGCGCCCGCGTGATGTTTATTGGCGAGGCGCCGGGCCGCAATGAGGATTTGCAGGGCGAGCCCTTTGTGGGGGCGGCAGGCGAGGACCTCAACGGCATTTTGTCGCTGGCGGGGCTCAAACGCGAAGACGTCTACATTGCCAACGTGCTTAAGTGCCGCCCGCCGGGAAACCGCAATCCGCGTCCCGAGGAAGTGCTGGCTTGTTCGCCGTTTTTGCGTGAGCAGATTCGAAGCATCTGGCCCGATATTATCGTGACACTCGGCAACCCCGCGACGCACTTTGTGCTTAAGACCGAGATTGGCATTACTAAGCTGCGCGGCAGGTTCCACCAGATGGGGCATTTTGTAGTAATGCCCACGTTCCATCCGGCAGCAGCGCTGCGCAATCCGGCATGGCAGGAGCTGCTGGAGGAAGACTTTAAGATGCTGGGCGACTATCTGGAGCGACATCCCGCGCCAGAGGACGCCTCGGAATAATAAGGAGCGTATATGTCCCTGGAGCGCCTGGGGGTAGGCACTTACAAAACGGCTAGTGCTGCCGATACGGAGTACTTTGGCGAGCTAATTGCACCGTGCCTTGAGGACGGCGATGTGCTCATCCTGACCGGTGGCCTGGGAGTGGGCAAAACTCACTTTACCAAGGGCGTCTCGCGCGGGCTGGGCGATGGGCATATGGTTACGAGCCCTACGTTTGCGCTCATGGCCGTTCACGATCAAGGTCGTATTCCGCTGTTTCACTTTGATCTATACCGCCTGGAGCATGCCTACGAGCTCGAGGATACGGGCATTTTCGATGTGCTGGGCTATGAGGGTGCTTGCCTGCTGGAATGGGGCGAACAATTCCAGGACGAGCTGACGGATGAGTATCTTTCGGTGACGCTCAAGCGTGATGAGGGCGACAGCGATGTGCGAACGATAACGCTCGAGGCGCACGGTGACCGCGCAATGGAGCTTTCCCATTTGATTGATAAGGCTGTACAAGATGAGCTTGCATAACGACAACGCGCTGGTGGTGGCGCTCGATACCTCGACCGACATGCTTGCCTGCGCGGCAAGCTGGATTGATGGGCAGACGGGCGAGACGAAGCTCGTGAGTGGCGATCACATGTGTCGCCGTCACGCCAACGTTGAGCTCGTGAATACCGTTGATGGCGTGCTGGCTCAAGCCGGTCTGGATCGCAGCGATGTTGGTTGCTATGTGGTCGGCCGCGGCCCGGGGTCCTTTACGGGTGTGCGCATCGGCATCTCCACTGCCAAGGGCCTCGCGCGTGGTGCCAATGTTCCGCTGCTGGGCGTGTCGACGCTCGACGCTTGCGCTTGGACGGCGTGGAAGGCTGGCGTGCGCGGCAAGCTTGGTATCTTGGCCGATGCTATGCGCGGTGAGGTATATCCGGCGCTGTATATGCTGGTCGATGAGGGTCCCGAGCGTCAATTTGAGCGCGAACACGTGGTCAAGGCCGCCGTGGCGCTCGATGAGTGGCGCCAAGCAGCGGACTGGGGCCAGGTTCAGCTGACCGGTGACGGTCTCGTGCGCTATGGCAAGCTGCTGGGTGAGGACGAGGCCGCCCGCTGCGTGGAGCGCGACCTGTGGTGGCCTTCGGGCGAGGGCTTGCTGCTCGCGCACGCTGCGGGTGACGGCGATCCGGCCCGCGTCCTGCCGATTTACACGCGCCTTTCGGATGCCGAGGAAAACGAGCGCAAGCGTCTTGGTCTTGCCGAGAGTGCGCAGAGCGAAATTACGGGTGTTGCCGATGAGCTCGCCGGTCGTCATCTGCAGTTCCGTCCCATGGGCGCGGCGGATGCCGAGGGCGCGAGCGCGCTGGAGGCTGCCTGCTTTGAAGGTGCCGGACACGAGGCATGGACGCCGGGCATGTTCCTGTCCGAACTGGGCGAGGACGTCGCTGCGCCGCGTAGTTGGTGGGTGGCACACGACGACGGCAAGCTGCTGGGCCTTGCCGGCGGTATGGTCGTGGACGGTGATGTGCAGATTCTGGATGTCGCCGTCGACCCGGCACATCGCCGTGAGGGCATTGCCCGCAAGCTGCTGTCGCACGTGAGCTATGATGCCCAGATGCTCGGCTGCACCACGGCTTCGCTCGAGGTCGAGGACGGCAACGAGGGAGCGATCGCGCTTTATAACGCTCTGGGCTTTACCGAGGCTGGCCGTCGCCGCGGCTACTATGGTGCCGGCAAGGACGCCATCGTCATGACGGCTCCGCTGCCCCTGGTGCTTCCGGTCGACAATGCTTCGCCCGAGCCGACGGCGGCAGAGCAGCGTGTATGGCCGCTGCCTGCGCCTTGGCGCTCTGCCGAGGAACGTGTCGAGATTGAGCGTCGCCGCCTCGTACTCGCTATCGAGAGCTCCTGCGACGAGACGGCGGTGGCGATTATCGATGCGGATGGCAATATGCTGGCCAACCAGGTGTCGACGCAGATTGATTTTCATGCACGCTTTGGCGGCGTGGTGCCCGAGATCGCCTCGCGCAAGCACGTCGAGGTGATTGTGAGTGTCGTGGATGCGGCACTCGAGGACGCCGCAGCGTCGCTGGGCCTTACGGGCGGAGCCATTACACCAAGTGAGCTTGCCGCCGTGGGCGTGACACAGGGTCCGGGCCTGGTTGGCGCCCTGGTGGTGGGCGTCGCCTTTGCCAAGGGCTTTGCGTATGCTGCCGGCAAGCCGCTCGTGTGCGTCAATCATCTGGAGGGCCACCTGTTTGCCAACCTGTTGGCGCAGCCCGATCTCAGGCCGCCGTTTATCTTCACGCTCGTCTCGGGCGGTCATACCATGCTCGTGCACGTGAAGGCATGGGGCGACTACGAGGTACTTGGTGAGACACTCGACGATGCTGTGGGCGAGGCCTTCGACAAGGTAGCCAAGGCGTTGGGTCTGGGCTATCCCGGTGGCCCCATCATCTCCAAGCTGGCCGAGACGGGCAACCCCCGCGCGATCGATTTTCCTCGCGCGCTTAACAGCAGGGGAGACTATCGTTTCTCGCTTTCGGGTCTTAAAACGGCCGTGACGCTCTACATCGAGCAGGAGACCAAGGCCGGGCGCACGATTCACCTGCCCGATCTGGCGGCTTCGTTTGAGGCAGCCGTCTTTGACGTTCAGTACAAGAAGGCCAAAAACGCCCTGCATGCCACCGGATGCAAGGAATACTGCATCGGCGGCGGCGTCTCGGCCAATCCGCATCTGCGCGAGATGATGATCAAGAAGCTCGGGCGTCAGGGGATCCGCGTGACGGTGCCGCCCTTGTCTGCCTGCACCGATAACGCTGCCATGATCGCGGAGGTCGCTCGCCGTAAATTCGACCGAGGTGAAATCTCGCCGTTCGACGTCGACGCCGATCCAAACATGACGCTGTAGCTGGTACGGCGCGGTCCCCGGACGGAGGGGCCGGATATAAGGTTTCCTGCTCTACAGTCCTGCGCAAGACGAAGGCCACATTAAGTGGCCTTCTTTGCGTGCGGAACTCATTTTGAGCAAGCACCCCGGCGACTCGGGGCTTCCCCGGCCAGACGACTCGGCCGTTCGGGTCAGGCGGGGCTGAATGGAATAGAGTGAATGGGCGCGCCGTTGGCGCGCCCATTTTTGTGCGGGTGACAAAGGGGCAGTCCCTTTGTCACATTGCAAATGGTCTTCCCTGCTTGTGGGACTTATGGGCCGTCCCTTTGTC